>JACTML010000035.1 GCA_014584635.1 Nitrosomonas eutropha
TGCTTTTTTTTCGCTGATGGTAAAAGCGGATGAAATATTACTTAAGAATGGGGATAGAATTACCGGGACCATCCTTAACAAAACTGGTAATACGCTGGAAGTCAAAACAAAATATCCATTAACTGGGATTCAATTGAAAGTTTCAGTACAACTCAGCCTGTGTTACTAACGTTTAAAAATAAGGAAGAAATAACCGGTGTAACCGAAGTTTCTCCAGACAATACGTTTATGGTTAAGCAGGAAGGGGTTTATCAATCAGAACCGATTCCTCTGGCTGAAATTACTGAAATCAATAAAAAATTCTTTTCCGGACAGGTGAATGCGGGTGGTGCGTTATTTGCTGGAAATACGCAACGCCAATCCTATAATCTGAATACCGATATTGTTGTCAGAGGAAGGGATGATCGCGTTTCCTTTGGTGGGCAATTCAATTATGCAAACAGCAAATCAAGGGATGTCAGCGGTAATAAAGAGACTGTTTTAAATGCGCGTAATTTTCAGCTTTACGGAGATTATGCGCACTTTTTCAGTGATAAATGGTACGGCTATGCACACGGCTTGTTTACCAATGATCGCCTTCAAGACATTAAACTGCGCTCGGCGTTCGGTATCGGAGCCGGTTATCAGATTTTTGCGACAGGTGACCTCAATTTAGCTGTTGAGGCAGGTCCTGACTATGTCAATGTTGATTTTTATGATTACCCTTATCAATGCGAGAGGAGTCTTGCAGCAGATCCCGCTGCCTGTACCCGAATAAAAGATAGAAGCGATGTTGCCGGACGCTGGTCTGTCAACTATGATCAATGGATCTGGAAGCGGGCAATGCAGCTTTTTCATACGCATGAAGGATTAGCTTCCAGTGATCTTTTTGTTCGTACTCGAACGGGCTTTCGCGTGCCGTTATGGTACGGATTCCAGTTTGTCAATGAAATTCAGGTGGATTACTTCAGCAAACCAGCTCCAGGCAAGGAAAAATTTGATACCCGTTACCTGTTCAATATAGGTTATGGATTTTAATTTCTGTCTGGTTGCGTCATCGAATAAGATGTGAACATCTGCTTTGTTATCAACTTTATCAGACACGCAAATAACATATAAACAGTGGTAACTGCATTGTCACCAGGATTATATTTATTCAACGCTATTATGGATTTTGACCAGGCACAGGAGTCAGGACGTAATAGATCTCTCTATTCAAGGTTTAAAAGGGTAATGGCATGATGCCACACTTAAGTTCCAGAGATTGGATATTCGAAACTGTCACATCCATATTTTTTCAGTTTACTGCGATACCTCGTTTCAGACATAAAAAACTTTTATCAGCAAAGCTGAAGCAGCATCAAACACTTATACTGCTGTTGTGCTCAAGCCTGTTGATTACATCATGTGCGATGGGGCCTGATTATTCACGTCCTCAGATTGATACGGAGGAAAAATTTCGTCTGTCGCAAACTGAAGGGCAGTCCATTGCCAACCTCTCCTGGTGGGAGCTGTTACAAGATAAAAAACTGCAGCTGTTAATAGACCGGGCGCTTACAGAAAACAAGAATCTGAAACAAGCAACAGCCAGTGTAGAAGAACTGCAGGCTCGCTTGGGTATTGCTCGAATGGATTTTTTTCCGGATATTGCTGTTGATGGCACTGCTCCGATCGATACGTTGGGTGGATTTAGCCGCAAAGGATTTCCAACACCTTACAACTACTACGGGCAATCTATCCTGAATTGGGAAGTGGATATTTGGGGCAGAATACGTCGTTCAAATGAAGCGGCTTTGGCCGATTTGCTGGAGCGTGAAGAAAATCGTCGCGCTGTTGTACTGACTCTGGTCAGTTCAGTTGCACAATCTTATTTTGATCTTTTGCAGTTTGATACACAGCTGGACATCGCTCATCGTGCACTCACCTCGTGGGAAGAATCAGTAGCGATATCCAGAGCACAACTGAAAGAAGGTTTGGCTACTCAGCTTGATCTGGATCAGTTTGAAGCTGAACGGGCCAGATCTGCGGCGCAGGTTGCTGATCTGGAAAGACAAATTGCGCAGAAGGAAAATGAAATCAGTGTGCTGGCTGGAAGAAATCCTGCGCCAGTAGCACGCGGCTACTCTCTTGACAAACAGGCTGCACCGCTTGAAATACCTGCCGGCCTTCCATCCGAATTATTACAAAGGCGCCCTGATGTTCTGCAGGTGGAGCAATCTTTACATGCTGCTACAGCCAGGATTGGTGTTGCCAAGGCCGCACGTTTTCCGAAAATAACATTGACCGGCTTCTTTGGATTTTCCAGTCCGGCGCTATCCAGTTTGCTGGATTCTGACAGTAAATTTGGTGTGGCTGGATTCGGATTAGCCGCGCCAATACTCAATGCTCAATCTCTTGGCTATGAGCAACGTGCTGCGGAAGCTCAGGCAAGGCAAGCTTTGGCACAGTATGAGCAGACAGTTTTGACAGCTTTCAAAGAAGTTGAAGATGCACTGGCTGCAATTCGTTCGGCAAATAATCAGTATAAAGCCCAGCAGGAACAAGTTAATGCGCTCAATTCGGCATTGGAGATTGCGGACCTGCGTTATCGGGGCGGTATCACCAGTTACGTTGACGTATTGCTTGCAAAACGTCAGCTGTTTGATGCCGAGACTGCTTTGACAACAGCACGCCATCTTTACCTGGTCTCCGTTGTTCAATTGTACAAGGCATTGGGAGGGGGCTGGTCAGCTGAAAATGCTGAAGCAGCACTACCACTATCAACTGGCCTGTTACAACATAACGATTAAAAAACTGCCAGCAACATCTGAATAGCTTTTAACGCAGACCCAATCAA
Organism: Nitrosomonas eutropha; assembly: GCA_014584635.1. Lineage (GTDB taxonomy): Bacteria > Pseudomonadota > Gammaproteobacteria > Burkholderiales > Nitrosomonadaceae > Nitrosomonas > Nitrosomonas eutropha_B. The sequence continues at coordinate 2,816 of JACTML010000035.1, forward strand.
GTATATTTTTAGAGCTACCGAGAATGATTATGTATCAAACGCTTCGTCAACCCGTTACTACACAAGCCAATTCGGTTATAGCAAGTTTCCTGTTGCTTCTTGTTTTTCTGACAGGCTGTTCAAAATCAACAGATGCGCCTCCTCCTGCTGTTCCGCAGGTTGAAGTTATTACAACGACTACTCGCACCATCGTTGATGAGCCTGAATTTATCGGTCAAACCGAGTCTTTTCGGCCGGTTGAAATCCGCTCACAGGTAGATGGCATTATCAAAAAGATATTTTTTATTGAAGGCCGTAATGTCAGAAAAGGCGATAAGTTATATCTGATCGATCCAACGCCTTTCAGGGCAGCCTATTTGGGAAGCAAGGCGATGGTTGCTCAGGCACAGGCCCGGTTGGAGCAGGCCAACAAAGATCTGGCGCGAGTACAGCCGTTGCTGAAACAAAAGGCTGTCAGCAAAAAAGATGTTGACGATGCCATTGCAGAAGTCCGCAGTGCAAGAGCAACGCTGGATGCAGCAAAGAATGATGTGATCAAGGCCAAATTTGATCTGGATAACACGCTGATTACCGCACCGGTAGAAGGCCGGATTAACCGCAGTCAATTTTACGAAGGACGTCTGATTGAAGCGCAAACCAATCTGCTAACTACAATTGACCAGCTGGACCCCATGTACGTTAACGTTAACGTTCCTGAAAGTTATCTGCTGCGAATTCGTCGTGAACTGGCTGAGCACAAGCTTGAAAGGCCAGAGAGTATTTTTCAGCTGCGCGGTGTTATCACTTTCTCCGACGGTAGTATTTATCCGGAAGAAGGGGTGCTGGATTTTGAAGATATCGTCATACGACCTGAAACCGGTATGTTGCTGGGGCGTTTTGCATTTCCAAATCCATCTGCACAGAACGCTCCCGGACAATCTCATTTTTATCCGGGCCAATTCGTCAAAGTCCGTATCAAGGGTTACAGCAGGACAGAGGCAATTCTGATCCCGCAGCGTGCTGTGCAGCAGCGGCCAACTGGCTCGTTTGTGTATGTCATTAAAGATGGAAAAGCAGAGCTGCGTCCGGTATTGGCCAGTTCCTGGCATGGCAATGAGTGGTTCATTGAAAGTGGATTACAGCCAGGAGAACAGGTGATTGTGGAAGGAATGCATCGCTTTCAGCCAGGTGCTCCGGTGAATGCGATCCCTTATGAGGAATCATCCGTACAGGAAAAAACTGCTGCTTCCCAAAATAATCATTCAGAATAAATCGCGTAAGGCGTGTTATGAACTCTCGTTTTTTTATTGAACGGCCGATTTTTGCATCGGTACTGTCCATTATCATCGTAATTGTCGGCCTGGTTTCCCTGACAGATCTTCCTGTTGCCCAGTTTCCTGAAATTACGCCACCTGTTGTACAAATTGATGCGGACTATCCGGGTGCCAGTGCAGATGTAGTTGCGGAAGCAGTTGCCCGCCCGATTGAAGTACAGTTACCGGGTATTGATAATCTGCTGTATTACGAATCTACCAGTACAAACGATGGCCACATGACAATGAAGCTGACGTTTGAAATTGGAACAGATATCGATATTGCGCAGGTTCAAACGCAAAACAGAGAAAAGCTGGCCGAACCACAATTGCCGGACGAAGTTATTCGCCAGGGAATAACCGTCAAAAAAACCTCTCCTGATTTGTTGCTGGTTGTGGCCATTAGCTCGACTGATCCGGCGCATGACACAATTTATTTATCGAACTACACCCTGATCAGAGTGCTTGATAATATCAAGCGACTTCCCGGGGTTGGTGATGCTTCGATCTTTGGTGGTCAGAACTATTCCATGCGGTTGATTCTTGACCCTGTTCGCATGGCTCAGCTCAATTTGACACCAAGCGATATTGTTGATGCTGTTCGTGATCAGAACCGCGATTTCCCGGCTGGCCGTATCGGTCGTGAGCCCGTGATCAATGAAACCGAGCTGACCATCCCGGTTATGACCAAGGGGAGAATGACTGAGGTCAAGGAATTCGAAGAGATGATCATCCGTGCCTATCC
>JACTML010000207.1 GCA_014584635.1 Nitrosomonas eutropha
GGAATGCGTCGTGAGCAATCAGCTACTCGGGAAGAGCTGAAACAGTCAGCATTCGATGATGTTCACGGAATACACAAGTTTAATCCTTTATGCGACTGGACCGAAAAGGATGTCTGGAATTATATAAAGCAGCATGATGTTCCCTACAATGCCTTGCACGACCGGTTTTACCCCAGTATTGGCTGTGCTCCCTGCACGCGAGCAATTACTCCAGGAGAAGATGTTAGATCCGGGCGCTGGTGGTGGGAAAATCCAGATTCCAAAGAATGTGGATTGCATACCCGCAAATAAAATTACATTAATGTTTTTAAATCAAAATAAAATGAATCAACGGTCATACTTTACACACTTGGATGCTTTGGAAAGCGAGGCTATTCATATCATGCGGGAAGTCGCAGCAGAATGTGCCAATCCGGTGTTGCTGTTTTCAGGGGGAAAGGATTCGGTTGTGCTGCTGCGACTGGCTGAAAAAGCCTTTCGCCCTAGCCATTTTCCTTTTCCGTTGATGCATATCGATACCGGCCATAATTTTCCGGAAGTAATCGAATTTCGGGATTATCGCGCCAAACAGTTGGGAGAGCGTCTGATTGTACGCAGCATGGAAGACTCAATTAAGCGTGGCAGAGTCATATTACGGTCTGAGAATCAAAGCCGTAATCCTTTCCAGGCAGTGACCTTGCTGGACGCTATAGCGGAATTTGGATTTGATGCCTGTATTGGCGGCGCTCGCAGAGATGAAGAAAAGGCGCGTGCCAAAGAGCGCATTTTTTCGTTTCGGGATGAATTCGGTCAATGGGATCCCAAGAACCAGCGCCCGGAATTATGGAGCCTCTATAATGCACGCACCCATCCCGGTGAAAATATAAGGGTTTTTCCCATCAGTAACTGGACAGAGCTGGATATATGGCAATATATCGGGCGGGAGCAGCTTGAAATTCCATCCATCTATTACGCGCATAAAAGAGACGTAATCGTGCGCAACAGCAGCCTGTTACCTGTATCCCACCTGGTTCAACCCGAGGCAGGGGAAAGCGTACAAAATATAATGGTGCGATTCCGTACGGTTGGCGATATGAGTTGTACCTGTCCGGTTGCTTCCCAAGCCAGGGATGTCGAAGAAGTCATTGCTGAAACAGCGTTAACGCGTATTACCGAGCGCGGAGCGACGCGAATGGATGATCGAACTTCCGAAGCATCAATGGAACTGCGTAAACGGGAAGGCTATTTCTAGGATAAGGCTGGAGCAATATCCGGTTTTAACTTTTTATCTTCTTCATGGGTTTTTCTGAAACATGTCTGCTGTTGAAAATATTGAATCCGATCGCGCTGAGTTGCTGCGATTTATCACCGCCGGAAGTGTGGATGATGGCAAAAGCACGCTAATAGGTCGTTTATTACACGACTCAAAATCTATCTTTGAGGATCAGCTGAGTGCTGTTGCAAGAACCTCCAATAAACGGGGGATGGAAAAAATCGACCTGTCGCTTTTTACGGATGGATTGCAGGCAGAACGGGAACAAGGAATTACGATTGACGTCGCGTATCGTTATTTCAATACGCCCAAGCGTAAATTTATTATTGCTGATACACCCGGCCACGAACAATATACGCGCAATATGGTGACGGGTGCATCTACTGCCAATCTCGCAATTATCCTTATTGATGCACGCAAGGGCGTTTTGACACAATCCCGACGCCATGCCTATCTCGCTAGCCTGGTAGGCATTCCTCATCTGGTCGTGGCGATCAATAAAATGGATCTGGTGGATTATTCCCAGGAAGTTTTTAAGCGGATTTACACTGAGTTTGCAGCATTTCTGCAAGATTTAGGGTTTCGTTCCATCGAATTCATTCCGATGTCTGCATTGCTGGGGGATATGGTTGTTGAACGAGGCAATGACCTTGACTGGTATTCGGGTAAACCATTGCTGGATTATCTGGAATCCATCAACATAGAACATGATATCAATGCACTGGATTTCCGTTTTCCGGTACAGTGGGTATGCCGTCCACAAACAGAAGAAATGCGGGATTTTCGTGGCTATACGGGTCGGATTGAATCCGGAACAATACGCGTGGGAGATGCGGTAACGGTACTGCCGTCAGGGTTGACTTCCCGTATCAGAGAAATTCTTTTATATAACGACAGTTTTGAAACTGCTTTTGCTCCTCAATCAGTTACGTTAACCATTGAGGATCATCTGGATATTTCTCGCGGAGATATGCTGGTCAATGGTGGAGGACTACCACGAATTACCAGAGAATTCGATGCCATGCTTTGCTGGTTATCCGAACAGGCGTTTGATCCAGGCCGTAAATATATTGTCAAACATACCACTCGCACTGTTAAAGGGTTAATTGCTCGGATTGACTATCGGGTTGATATCAATACCTTGCAGCAAGGGCCGGCTGATATTCTGTCCATGAACGATATTGCCAGAATCGGGATAAAAGTACAGCAACCGTTGGTCATTGATGCCTATACCCAAAATCGGGGAACCGGTTGCTTTATTCTGATTGATGAGGTCAGCAATAATACAGTAGCGGCCGGTATGATTTGTAGTGTAGAAAACTGATTCTATTTCCCTGGCTCAAAATTACTTCAACCGGCAAGTATTTGCTGTTTCCTGTTTCCGTACTGGAAATATATTCCGGATATTCGACTGAAAAATATGATTGATCCTCAATCAATAAGCAGCTGTTCTTCAATAGCGCCTGATGCCAGGCTAGTGCTTGAATTTGGCGTATCTTTTCCAGAGCTGTATGAGCGCACGGGCCTGGTTAAACTGGATCAGATATTTCTGAATTTTCTCAATGAAGGTGATCCTGAATTACATAGTCGATTGACTCAGGCCCGGCAACACCCCGAGCAGCTGTTACCCAAGGATGACTCTGCTTTACTGATTGAAGTAGCGCCCTGGCTGGAGGATTTTGTCGCCACGCTGTTTGGCATTAAAAGTGAAGTTAATGCGCTGGCTGCGCGACATCACGAGCTTGCGCCACTTTATTTTTGCAAACGTCAGTTTGTGCAGCGGCGTGCCAAAACCAAGGTATCGGATGAGATACTGCAAACACTGGATGGCCTTGCCCTTGAGCAAAAACTGGCTGAAGAATTCGGTCAACCGTTCTCGGAGCTTGTTTTCGCATCCCACGTTGCCCGCTGGATGGCGGATGAAGCAAATTATCCATCACAACTTGAACTGGCTCTGTTTTACGCTGCCTGGGCGCTGCGTACTCCTGAAGGACAGGCGCATACACATCAGGGAATTTTATTTAAATCCCCCCGTAAGCTGGATCCGAAGCACTTATTGTCATTGCAGAGTGACGATCATAATGGTTATACGATGCACCATCTTGATGATATCCGCTATCGGGCAGGCTTTTCATTAACTGATCAGGGAACCGATCTGACAGGTGCGCTGGATGAAACAAATTATTGTATCTGGTGCCATGAGCAGGGTAAGGATTCCTGTTCGAAGGGATTCTTACAGAAATCAAAAGAAACTCCGGAAGTTAAAACCTTCAAAAGAAATGACCTGGGCGTATTGCTTGCTGGCTGTCCGCTGGAAGAGCGAATTTCAGAATTTCATAAACTTAAATCACAAGGTGTGGCAATCGGCAGCCTGGCCATGATCGTGCTGGATAATCCCATGTGCGCGGGAACCGGACATCGTATCTGTAACGATTGCATGAAATCGTGCATTTATCAGAAACAGGATCCTGTCAACATTCCGCAGGCGGAAACACGCACTCTTAAAGACGTACTTGAATTGCCATGGGGGTTTGAGGTTTACAGTTTGCTCACACGCTGGAATCCGCTTAATTTACGTAGACCCTACCCCGAAGCAGAAACCGGTAAAAAAGTGCTGGTTGTTGGCATGGGGCCGGCAGGTTACACGTTGTCACACCATTTGATGAATGATGGACATACTGTAGTCGGAGTGGACGGATTAAAGATAGAACCTTTGCCTGCCAATATTTCCGGAATAAACATAAAAGGCGAGCGCAGTTCTTTTGCACCGATTTATGATATCAAGCAGTTAAGCGAGGATCTGAATGAGCGTCTGCCTGCCGGATTCGGAGGAGTGGCCGAATACGGTATTACAGTACGCTGGGATAAAAACTTTCTTAAACTGATCCGCCTGTTGCTGGAGCGTCGTTCAACATTTGCCCTTTTTGGAGGGGTGCGCTTTGGTGGCACGTTAACTGTTGATGATGCCTGGCAGCTGGGATTTGATCATATTGCGCTGGCAGCAGGCGCCGGGCGTCCAACCATTCTGGATATTCCCAATGGACTGGCTCGGGGTGTACGTGCTGCATCTGATTTTCTGATGGCACTTCAGCTAACGGGTGCTGCACAGAGTGATTCGATTGCCAACATGCAGTTGCGTTTGCCGGTGGTTGTCATAGGAGGAGGGTTGACAGCAATTGATGCTGCAACTGAAGCGCTGGCTTATTATCCTGTGCAGGTGGAAAAATTTCTCAAACGCTACGAGATATTGACGGCAGTACAGGGAGAGGAAGCGATACGAGCTGGCTGGGATACCGAAGAGCGCGAAATTGCTGAAGAATTTATGCGTCATGCACAAGCCATTCGTGATGAAAAAAATCGGGCAATAAAGGAAAATCGCGAACCTCATGTTGCTGCGTTGCTGCAGGCCTGGGGGGGAGCCATGATTGCGTATCGAAAACGCCTGATTGATAGCCCTTCCTATACGCTGAATCATGAAGAAGTGGAAAAAGCGCTGGAGGAGGGTATTTATTTTGCTGAAGGATTGACGCCATCAAGAATTGATATTGATCAATGGGAGCATGTACAGTCCATCCGTTTCGCTGTTCAG
>JACTML010000169.1 GCA_014584635.1 Nitrosomonas eutropha
GAGCTGCACCTGGGGCTCAATCTCGGGATGGATGCCGGTCAGCATATTACCCGCATGGTACGCCAGGTGCGGTTTGTAGCTTATCTTGATACAGGAGATTTCAGTAAACCCTTTTTACTTAACCAGACGCGTTTTCACGATACGTTGCTTTCCATTCAAATTGTGCCCTACGGCGACAGGGAGAAATTGCTGATCAGCCGGGATGTCACACGGTTTGAGAAGCTTGAAATCATGCGGCGTGATTTTGTTGCGAATGTTTCACATGAGCTGCGTACACCCCTGACAGTGATCGGAGGATTCCTTGAAACTCTGCTGGAGGAAAACAGGCTGTCTGAAGGGGGGGATAAAAAGGTATTGCGACTGATGTTTGATCAGGCCACCCGTATGCGGCGTCTGGTGGAGGATTTACTGATACTGTCGCGCCTGGAAAACGCCGGAAACAATCTGGCTGAAGAGAAAGTGGATGTTGTCAGGCTGTTGCAAGCACTTTATCAGGAGGCTCAATCATTAAGTGCGGGGCGTCACACTATTTCTCTTGATCTTGCCAGCCATGCCATGCTGCTCGGCAGTGAGGATGAATTGCGCAGTGCGTTTGAAAATCTTGTCAGTAATGCTGTGCAGTACACCCCGGAGAACGGAGTGATTTCCATAGGCTGGATGGTGGAAAATGAAAAGGGATTATTCTATGTTCAGGATAGTGGGATTGGTATTGAACCAGATCATATTCCGCGGTTGACAGAGCGTTTTTATCGGGTGGATCGCAGCCGTTCCCGCGAAACCGGTGGTACCGGCCTTGGGCTTGCGATTGTTAAGCATGTTCTGAATCGCCATCAGGCAAGTATGGAGATTATCAGCCAACCTGGATCAGGGAGTATTTTTAGAATGTGGTTTCCTGCTAGCCGGGTAATCCATGGCGAGCGTACTGTTCAATAGCGCCCGGGTTGAGGATTGACTCGTATTGTTATTGCACAATATTTGCGTTGCCAATCAACCCGGCCTTGCAGCTGTCTTTGTTTCACTCCCTTGATTTTTGCGGATAGAACACAATAACAGTGTTACGCAAATATGGTGATACCACCGTGTTAGACTTGCAGTTTTTCATGCGGTGTACTTTGACTGCCCCAAAATATCCGGACTGAATTTTTATGCATTTTGATTTTTTTCATTGATCAGATAATGCAACAGGTTTAGGATCTTGGCAAAAATACTGTTGTAACCAGCCGTCTTGCCCATGAGGGTGTTCGCTATCAAATAACTATAAATTCAACCAGGGAGGGTAAATAATGGGTGTTAAAGGACAGTTATTACAGGATCCGTTTTTGAATATTTTGCGCAAGGAACGTATTCCGGTCTCTATCTATTTGGTCAATGGCATTAAGCTGCAAGGACATATTGATTCTTTTGATCAGTACGTGGTTTTACTGAGAAATTCAGTCACGCAGATGGTTTATAAACATGCCATTTCCACCATAGTGCCAGGCAAGGCAATTTCAATTCCGGTATCAGCTGAAGCGCTGTCCGAGCAAGATGAATCGCGATGACGGGGCTGCTGCAGGCAACACCGCAATACTGGTAGATATCAGTTTTGGCAAAAATGATAAAGAAAGTCTGAATGAGCTGAAAGAGCTGGCGCGCAGTGATCAGCTGTCCGTAGCTGCTATCGTCGAAGGTGTGCGAAAGCAGCCGGATCCTGCCACTTTTATTGGAAAAGGCAAGATAGAGGAGCTTGGTCAGGTATTGGCACAGACGCAGGCAGCCATGGTGATATTTAATCATGAGCTGTCTCCGATACAGCAAAGAAATCTTTCAGCGGCGTTATCTTGCCGTATCGTCGATCGTACCAGCCTGATCCTGGATATTTTTGCGCAGCGCGCCAAAAGTCACGAGGGTAAACTGCAGGTTGAACTTGCTCAGCTGGAGTATCTCTCCACACGGTTGATAAGAGGATGGACGCACCTGGAGCGGCAAAAAGGTGGTATTGGTCTGCGTGGTCCGGGTGAAACCCAGCTGGAGACCGATCGACGCTTGCTGGCAAAGCGTGTGAAGCTCCTGAAGGAAAAGCTGACTAAGCTTAAACACCAGCGAGATGTACAACGGCGTGCCAGGAAGCGCTCTGAAATTATGTCCGTTTCCATTGTGGGGTATACCAATGCCGGCAAATCGACCTTGTTTAATCGGCTTGTCCGGTCAGATACCTATGCTGCAGACAAGTTGTTTGCCACATTGGATACGACGACCAGGAGACTTTTTCTTCCTGAACGAGAGCTGATCGTGGTTTCTGATACAGTAGGTTTCATTCGGGATTTACCGCATACGCTGGTTGCAGCATTCCGTGCTACGCTGGAAGAAACTGTACAGGCGGATCTGCTTTTGCATGTGGTTGATATATCCAGTTCCAACCGGGATGTACAGATCGAAGAAGTTAATAAACTGCTACAGGAAATCGGTGCGGATACCATACCGCAAATCCTGATTTTGAATAAAATTGATCTCGTTGAACAAGACTCGTCAGGGAATTACATGCGTGACGAGTATGGTAGAATCACAAGAATTCATCTCAGCGCGAGGACAGGAGCGGGTTTTGATTATCTTTACGAGGCGTTGGCTGAGGGATTTGATCAAAACCTGAGCAAACTAAAGCAACATCTGGCAGCATCCATAAGCATGAACGGCAATGTCCGTGCCACTTCTATAAATAATGAAAAGGACTAAATCACATGGGCTTGAATGATCCGCAATGGGGAAAAAGGAGAGGCAACTCGGGTCCTCCTGACCTTGAAGAAGTTATGCGTAACTTTAACCAAAAGATAAACGAGCTTTTTGGCCGCAGAGGCGGGGGCGACAGTAATAATGGGGATTCTGATGGCAATAGCCCGGATGGCCCAAGCGGCAAAGGTATTGCAGTTATCGCGCTCCTGCTTGTGGTTGCGTGGATAGGAAGCGGATTCTATATCGTTGATGAAGGCCATCGGGGTGTGGTACTGCGATTTGGTAAACATGTGGAAACAACGCTCCCCGGATTACGCTGGCATATTCCCTCACCAATAGAATCTTTTGAGGATGTTAACGTTGGCCAGGTGCGTACAGTGGAAATAGGTTACCGCAACAATGTGCGCAGCAAGGTGTTAAAGGAATCACTGATTCTGACAGATGATGAAAATATCGTTGATATTCAGTTTGCTGTGCAATATGTGCTGAATAGTCCCGAAAATTTCCTGTTTTCGAATCGGGATCCGGAAAATACTGTTTTACAGGTGGCAGAAACTTCTATCCGGGAAGTGATTGGCAACAGCAAAATGGACTTTGTTCTTTATGAAGGGCGTGAAGAGGTTGCTGCAAAGACAACCGCGCTAATGCAAAAGATCCTTGACCGCTATCGAATTGGAATTTCAATTAACCGGGTAACCATGCAGAATGCACAGCCGCCTGAACAGGTGCAGGCTGCTTTTGATGATGCAGTTAAAGCCAATCAGGATAGAGAGCGGCAGGTAAACGAAGGACAAGCCTACGCAAATGACGTGGTGCCGAGAGCTAAGGGTGCAGCAGCCAGGTTGCTGGAAGAAGCTCAGGGATATAAACAGAAAGTCATTTCTTCCGCTGAGGGTGATGCCAGTCGATTTGACCAGGTGCTGGTGGAGTATGCCAAGGCTCCTGAGGTAACACGTGAACGTATGTATATTGATGCAGTTCAGCAGGTATTATCCAGCACCAGCAAAATCCTGATCGATCAGGAAAAAGGAGGAGGTAATCTGCTTTATTTGCCATTGGATAAATTGATCCAATCTGATTCTGGAATGGCAAAATCGTCTACTGGAACGATAAGACAACAGAGCGAAATACAGGATTTTTCCTCAGATATCAGCTCGCGTTCGCGTGAGTCTTTTCGCAGTCGTGAACGGGAGGTAAGATAATGAAAGCGGTTTCATCGGTACTTGTCGGGCTTTTACTGGTTGTGGCAATCGTGGGCAGTTCTGCTGTTTATATTGTTGATCAGCGTGAGCAGGCACTGTTATTTCAGCTGGGAGAGGTTGTGGAGGTTAAAACGTCTCCTGGCTTGTATTTCAAAGTACCTTTTATCCAGAATGTTCGTTTTTTTGATTCCCGTATTTTGACGATGGATTCAGAAGAACCGGAACGATTTATTACTTCGGAGAAGAAAAACGTTCTGGTGGATCTGTTTGTCAAGTGGCGCATCGTGGATGTGAAACAGTATTACATCAGTGTGCAGGGGGATGAGATGCTGGCCCGGGTTCGCCTTGCGCAAACGATCAATTCCAGTATCCGTGATGAATTTGGTAACCGGACGGTGCATGATGTAGTTTCTGGCGAGCGTGACAGAATCATGGAAATTATGCGTCAGAAAGCAAATGCGGATGCCGGAAAGATTGGTGTAGAGGTTGTGGATGTACGGCTCAAGCGTGTGGATTTACCTCAGGAAGTCAGTGAATCTGTTTATCGCAGAATGGAAGCAGAGCGTAAACGGGTAGCCAATGAGCTGCGCTCAACGGGTGCTGCTGAAGCCGAGAAGATACGTGCAGATGCAGATCGTCAGCACGAGGTTATTCTGGCAGAAGCCTATCGCGATGCGCAAAAAACCATGGGTGAAGGTGATGCACAGGCGACAGCAATTTATGCTGAAGCCTTTCAGAAGGATGCAAAATTCTATGAATTTTATCGCAGCATGGATGCGTACAAAAAATCCTTCAGAAACAAGGATGATATTCTTGTTGTTGAACCTAACTCCGAGTTCTTCAGGTATCTGAAGAATCCGGCAGATCATAAAAAATAAAAGTATAAACAACTATCTAACAGCTGATTTTGCGCCAGGATATG
>JACTML010000196.1 GCA_014584635.1 Nitrosomonas eutropha
GCATCTTTTTGCATATCCTTGTACAACATTTCCTCTTCCGCCGCCTTGGCCAGCTCCTGTGCATCCAGATAGGGAAGAATGCGCGTCAGTCTGATTTCGTGCAAAGGTGCAAGCTCGGCATTATGCGAATCCAGTAACCGGGCGGTTACCCGGTAGATTAATTCAAATTCGCGCACCTTGCCGCCTTCTGAAAGAGACAGGATTCTTTTTTCCCGAATGGCATACACCACCTGAATAACCGCCTCCGATTTCTCGATTTTCTTCACTACCCGTGCTTGCGTATGGGTACTGATTACTCGCTCAAGATCAGAACCAATCGTCATTCCGGCAGGTGCTGTAATGTAAATATGCTTAAAAGGAAGCTCAGAAACCTGTCCACGCAACTTGAAGCCACAGGCAGCCAAGCCTGTTACCAGCAGAATGTACAGTAAGACCCGCAACATTATTGTCATTTGCAGAATACCTGTTCGGTTAAACAACGATGTTCACCAACCTGCCCGGCACGATAATTATTTTTCTGACTGGCTTGCCGGCAATATTCTTCTGTATATGCTCATGTGCCAGCGCTGCCTGCTCAATCGCAGCCTGATCAGCTTCTCTGGCAATACGTATTTGTCCGCGCAACTTGCCATTGATCTGAACCACCAGTTCGATTTCATCCTGAATCAGAGCCTGTTTATCGGCTTGCGGCCAGGGTTGATCAAGCAGCTCGGTACTCGGTTGAAGCGTATACCACAGCGCATGACAGATATGCGGAACAATTGGTGAAAGCAGCAACACGATATTTTCCAGCGCTTCCTGCATAAACCGGCGTGCCACCAGGCTGGTATCTTGTATCGCTGCCAGTTTATTCATCAGCTCCATTACCGCGGCAATCGCGGTATTAAACGTATGGCGGCGCTCAAGATCATCCGTCACTTTGACAATGGTCTGATGCAACTGACAACGCAGCCCCCGCAGATCTGCCGGATAATCCTGGTGTGCCAGCGAGGCAGTTTCAGAAATAATTTTTCCCTGCTGCTTGTGCAGATAAACCTGTCGCCATAAGCGTTTGAGAAAACGAAAAGCGCCCTCTACACCCGCATCTGACCATTCCAGTGTCTGGGTGGGCGGGCTGGCAAACATCATGAACAAACGGGCAGTATCAGCGCCATACTGTTCAATGATCTCCTGCGGATCGATTCCATTATTTTTTGATTTCGACATGGTTCCGATACCACCAGATTCCACCGGTTGCCCATCCGCCCGCAGAACAGCACCGCTTCTTTTTCCTTCCTCGTCATGCTGCACATCGATTTCCGCCGGATTGAAATACTGAATTCTGCCGCTACCGGTTTTTCGGAAAAATATCTCGTTTAATACCATTCCTTGCGTCAGCAGATTGGCGAAGGGTTCATTGAACGCTACCAGACCAAGATCGCGCATGACCTTGCTCCAGAACCGCGAATACAGCAGATGCAAAATAGCATGCTCAATTCCGCCGATATACTGATCAACCGGCAGCCAGTAATTCACACGCTGATCAGTCATGGCAGCGTGCTGATCCCGGCAGGCGTAGCGTATAAAGTACCAGGAAGAATCCACAAACGTATCCATGGTATCGGTTTCACGACGCGCCGGCTGTCCGCAACGGGGACAGCTGCATTCATAAAATGAGGGAGTTTTTGTCAGCGGATTACCGGAACCATCCGGCACCAAGTCCTCCGGAAGAACAACGGGGAGCTGATCGTCCGGTACAGGCACTGCGCCACACTGCTCACAATGGATTAGCGGAATCGGGCACCCCCAGTAACGTTGTCGTGAAATGCCCCAGTCACGCAAACGATACCGCACCCGTTTCTCCCCCTGCTCCTTCAGCTTCAATTTCGCAGCGACGGCATTGATTGCATCCGTTGATTTCAGGTTGGAGAATTCGTCAGAATCGAAAGTTATACCATAGTCAGTAAACGCTTCCGCAAGCGGGATGGACAATTCACCATTTTCCGGCCTGATCACCGGTTTGATCGGCAGGGAATGCTGATGGGCAAAATCAAAGTCGCGTTCATCATGCGCCGGTACAGCCATGACCGCACCTTCGCCATACCCCATCAGCACATAATTGGCGACCCATACCGGTAAACGCTGACCTGTCAATGGATGCAGAACATACAGCCCGGTCGCCATGCCCTTTTTCTCCTGAATTGCCAGTTCAGCTTCCATCGTGGCGCCCTGTCGGCAGGATTCAATAAACGCTGCCAGATCGGGTTGGTGTTGTGCGGCATGCAGCGCAACCGGGTGCTCTGCTGCAACGGCTACATAAGTCACGCCCATCAATGTGTCCGCGCGGGTAGTAAAAACCTTCAGCGCTTGTGGCATTCCGGAAGCAGTATCAGGCAGAAAAGTAATATCCACCCCGAAGCTCTTGCCGATCCAGTTGATCTGCATGGCTTTAACCCGCTCGGGCCAGCCGGGTAAATTCTCCAGATCAGCCAGCAATTCATCTGCATAACGGGTGATCGCCAGGTAATAGCCGGGAATCTCCCGTTTTTCAACCACAGCTCCGGTACGCCAACCTCGTCCGTCAATAACCTGTTCATTGGCCAGCACGGTCTGATCAACCGGATCCCAGTTGACGACCTGTGTTTTCTGATAGGCAATTCCCCTTTCCAGCATGCGCAGAAACAGCCACTGGTTCCAGCGATAATATTCCGGATCACATGTGGCCAGTTCCCGTTTCCAGTCAATGGCAAACCCGAGACTTTGCAGCTGACTGCGCATATAGGCGATATTGTCATATGTCCATTGCGCCGGTGGGACACCTTTCTGGATTGCAGCATTTTCAGCCGGTAAACCAAATGCATCCCAGCCCATGGGCTGCATGACGTTGTACCCCTGCATACGACGGTAACGTGACAGCACATCCCCGATTGTATAGTTGCGCACATGCCCCATATGCAATTTTCCGGAGGGATACGGAAACATGGACAGGCAATAATATTTCGGTTTGTCAGGGGTTTCGACCGTATTAAAAACGCCCGTTTCCTGCCAGTTTTTTCGTGCCTGCTGCTCTACTTCCTGTGGATGATATTTTTCTTGCATGGATAAAAGGTATTTTCTGCTGGATAAAAATCAATTATACAATTAAGGAACCTCTGCAAAACTATCGGCGTCGCCATTTCTGTATTAAAAGTCAGCTCAGAATGCTCATTTATTCCATATAAACCTCACTTCTATTCCCGAAAAAACACGGGGATCTATCCAGGCATCGGTATAATTCGCAGCATGAAAACTGATGATTTCGATTTCTTCCTCCCCGCTGAACTGATTGCGCAATTTCCACTCCCCCACCGGACAGACAGCCGTTTACTGTACGTCGATAACGATCCTTCCGATTTATGCGACGCAACCTTTAAAGATCTGCCTGGCTATCTCAAACATGGGGATGTCATCGTGCTCAACAATACCCGGGTTGTCAAAGCGCGTTTATCGGGCCATAAAGCGACAGGCGGCAAAATTGAAGTCATGATTGAACGCATCCTGGATATGCATCAGGCACGCGCATTTATCCGGGCCAGCCACGCTCCGGCAACCGGTTCGACGCTATTGCTGGAAGATGAAATTACTGTGCAGGTAAGCGCACGCGAACAGGATATTTACACATTGCATTTCATGCATCCATTGCCTCTCGCCGAATTGCTTGAACAATACGGACATACACCGCTGCCTCCCTACATTGAGCGAGCCGCCACCATTGCTGATGAAAATCGTTATCAGACGGTTTTCGCCCGGGAAAGCGGAGCCGTTGCCGCACCCACCGCCGGTTTACACTTTGATGAAGCCATGCTGAAAACATTACAGGCACGCGGCATAACAATTGCCTGGATTACATTGCACGTTGGTGCCGGAACCTTTCAGCCAGTACGTACAGAAAATATCGAACAGCATGTTATGCATACCGAACAATACTATATTCCGGCAGAAACAGTAGACATCATTCAAACGTGCAAAGCGCATGGCGGAAATGTACTCGCAGTGGGCACCACCAGCCTGCGTGCACTGGAAGCCAGCGCTCTGACTGGCAGCGGAATGCCGGTTGCCGGATCAGGTGAAACTAATCTGTTTATCACTCCCGGATTTCAGTTTCATGTTGTAGATCGACTGCTAACCAATTTTCATCTGCCCCGCTCCACACTACTGATGCTGGTATCAGCCTTTGCCGGCATGGAAACCATACGTCATGTCTATCAGCATGCCATCGAGCATCGCTACCGTTTTTTCAGTTATGGTGATGCCATGCTGATTGAAGGCAAGCGCCAGACATGAAATTTCAGCTGCATTGTCACGACCAGCACGCCCGCAGAGGAACCTTGACACTGGCTCATGGCACAGTGGAAACGCCGGCTTTCATGCCGGTTGGCACTTACGGCGCAGTCAAAGGATTATCTCCGGATGAGTTACAGACTCTGAACGCTGAAATCATTCTGGGCAATACCTTTCATTTGTGGCTGCGTCCCGGGCTGGAAGTTATTGAAGCACATGGCGGACTGCACCGGTTCATGCAATGGAATGGCCCGATCCTGACTGATTCAGGTGGATTCCAGGTATTCAGTCTGGGGGCGTTACGCAAAATCAGCGAAGAAGGTGTGCGCTTTCGCTCACCAGTGAATGGTGATACCTGTTTCCTGACACCTGAAGAATCGATGCGCATCCAACGCACGCTGGATTCGGATATTGTCATGATCTTTGATGAATGCACCCCCTACCCGGTTGACATACAGACAGCCGAAACTTCCATGCAGCTGAGTCTGCGCTGGGCGGAACGTTCCAAAACAGCTCATGC
>JACTML010000106.1 GCA_014584635.1 Nitrosomonas eutropha
CTATCTGGAGCAGGCCGCAGCTAGAAATACCAATCTTGAAAATATGCTTGCCACGGAACAGGAAGTTGGGCCGCAAGACCGGATTTTTGAGTTCATGATGAATGCACTGCGATTGACGGACGGTTTTGATCCTGGGCTGTTTCATACTCGTACTGGCTTGACAGTTGCCTCAATTCAGCAGCAACTAACCACTGCCGAGCAACGAGGGTTGATTGAGTGGCAGCACGATTGTATCCGGCCGACGGCTGACGGGCGAAGGTTTTTGAATGACTTGCTGGAGATTTTTCTGCCAGAATCCAGGCAAACGACAACTTCCTGAACTTAAAATAGCGGGGGGGAGATCAGAATGAAGGACTCAATTTCAAGACGCGCCTTTCTGAAAAAATCAGGCACACTGGGAACCCTTACTGCTCTGGACGGGATGCTGCCGACCTATGCCTGGTCTAATTTCTTAAGTGCTGTTACGCCGGCTATGCAGCTAAGCGGAGATGTTATCAATCTCACTATCGCCAGAACGCCGTTTCGTATCGATCATCGCACTACAACCGCCACGACTGTTAATGGTACCGTTCCAGGGCCTTTACTTCGTTTGCGCGAAGGGCAGGATGTTACCCTGAATGTGACTAACCGCCTGGACGAAACGTCTTCAATACATTGGCACGGCATTCTCTTGCCACCTGAAATGGATGGTGTGCCTGGTGTCAGTTTCCCGGGTATTGAGCCGGGAACAACCTTTTCCTATCGCTTCACGATCAGGCAGTACGGCACGTACTGGTTTCACAGTCATTCAGGCGGCCAGGAGCAGGCAGGCGTGTATGCACCAATGATTATTGATCCGCTTGAACCAGACCCGATCCAGTACGATCGCGAATATGTGATCATGCTTTCGGACTGGAGCTTTTCTTCAGTGGATGCAATGATCGGAAAGCTCAAGAAGCAGCCCGGCTACTTCAACTTTCAAAAGCGCACGCTGGGTGATTTTATTAAGGACGTCATGCAGGATGGCTGGCTCCCGGCATTTGACAATTACTTGATGTGGGCCCGGATGCGAATGGATCCGACAGACTTGGCAGACGTAACGGGTTATGCCTACACCTACCTCATGAATGGATTGACCTCGGCCGCAAATTGGACGGGGATTTTTCGTCCGGGTGAACGCGTACGATTGCGCTTTATTCAAGCAGGGGCTATGACATTTCAGGACATCCAGATTCCCGGACTCAGGATGACCGTAGTGCAAGCGGATGGTCAGAATGTACAACCTGTTGAAGTGGATGAGTTCCGCATCGGTCCGGCTGAAACCTACGATATTATCGTGGAACCTAAAGAGGATCGTGCTTACACGATTTTTGCAGAGACACTGGATCGAAGTGGTTTCGCACGCGGCACCCTGGCACCGCGCCCTGGAATGACGGCAGAGATTCCGCCGCGCCGCTCCCGTCCGCTTCTCACCATGGCAGATATGGGCATGCGACACATGAACGCCGAGAGCCATGGTGACCACGAATCTCACGATGCAGCTAGAGGTGAACCGACAAAAGGGATGCAGCTCGACGACACGCATGGAGAGCATGATCGGCCCGGGCGTCTCGATACCAGGCCTGTCAGGCATGCTGCTGACGATCATGGTCCTGGCAATCAGTTCATTCCGGATTTCACACAGAGTCGTATGGATGAACCGGGCATCGGGCTGGGAAATGATGGCCGCCGGGTGTTAGTCTATACCGATTTAAAGAGCCTCAAGCCCTATCCCGATCAGCGCAAACCTGAGCGTGAGCTCGAAATTCACCTTACCGGTCATATGGAACGCTTCATATGGTCGTTCGATGGCAAGAAATATTCAGATGCCAGGGAGCCGATCCTTTTCCATCATGGAGAGCGGTTACGCTGGATTTTTGTTAACGATACGATGATGGACCACACGATGCATCTGCATGGCATGTGGATGTATCTGGAAAATGGCGCTGGCGCATACCTTCCGCGTAAGCACACGGTTCTTGTCAAGCCCGCTGAACGCATTTCTGTTGCCATTACTGCTGATGCACCTGGTCCTTGGGCCTTTCACTGCCACTTGCTCTTGCATATGGAAACAGGAATGTTTCGTGTGGTTGAGACCCTGGATGCAGTTCCCGGAACAGAACCGTGAAATTCTTTCTGCAACTTGGGGCTGGCATTGTTGCGATTCTGTTCTTAGGTGCGGGTAGCAGCCTGCCGACAGCGAGCGCAGAAATGTTGTCAGACAAAGAAAAACAGACTTTGTCCAATCATCTGCCCCGATCTCGGGGTGAATATCATCATCCGACCCATAGTGATCAGAACTATGCGTTCCTGCGTGCTGATGTACTTGAATACCGTCCGGGAGAGGATGGCGGTGATTTCCGCTGGGATATACAGGGTTGGTACGGAGGAGACTTCAACCGTCTGTGGTTTAAAAGTGAAGGCGAACGAAATACGGCTTTCAAAGCAGACCACGACATCGACATGCAGCTTCTGTACGGTAGATTTATTGGGAAGTATTATGATTTTCAGATCGGTGTGCGCGGAGAGACACAAATCTTTAAAGGGAGAGATGTGGCGCGGGCTCATGCAGTTATCGGGTTTCAAGGGCTCGCTCCGTATCGCTACGAGGTGGAGTCTGCGCTCTTTATTAGCCAGGATGGAGATGTGTCCGTGCGTTTCCAGACATCCCGCAACTTTTTGCTGACACAGCGGTTGATCTTGCAAGGACGTATTGAGACTCATGCAGCCGTGCAAAAGGTAGAAAAATTTACTACTGGCCAAGGGCTCAACAATATTGAGCTGGGGTTGCGGCTGCGTTATGAAATCAGGCGAGAAATCGCACCTTATATTGGAATTTCATACGACCGCAGCTTTTTTAAGACGGCTGATCTTGTGCGAGAGGAAGGCGGTGATTCCAGCCAGGTTCGCTTTGTGGCCGGCGTGCAGTTGTGGTTCTAGTCATCGCAGTTTTTATTAAATACCGTCAGAAAATACCGGTTTGACCTATCCATGTACCCGCAACAGCCAAGCAGCGCAGCCCATCATCCCCAGGCTGACCGTCAGCATAAAGAGCGCGTGGCGGCGATATTTCCGGATCAACTCCGTTTGCGGGTGAACCGATATGATAAACGGACGTCTGTCATCTTCCAGTCTGGAAATATGATGGATTTCCAGTTCGTGCAATAGCTGTTGATGAAGGGTGCGAGCTTGTGATTGGGCAGCCTCACGAGCGATCTCCCATTCTGCCTGATCTATCTCGCCATCCCGATTGCTGTCAAAGCGTTCCAGCAATTGCTCTCTGTCCTGTTTCCAATCACTGAGCAGATCACGTGTAATATTCTGCACAGATTGCTCGGTTGCCGGTGATCGCGTTTGCAGATGGCCGAGGATATACAGCCGTTGCCCAGGCAGGATCAATCGCTCACTGTAGCGGTAACGGCTGGTCAGCGCGACAATGGCTGAAGCGCTATCCAGCACCTGGGTTCGTGTCGGCCATTCGGTATTACCGTGCCAGATCAGTTTTTCATTGCTGGTGATTTCTGCCCCTTCGGGATTGATCAGGCAGGTACCAGTACCATCATCCAGCATAAACGACTGATCGCTGGTGTGCTGATACAGGATTTTCCATTCGGTGCGGGTGTGTTTCTGTTCCAGTATGGTCTCTTTGCGTTCGACCAGACTGTGATACCAGATACATTGATGGTTGGACAGCGGAGCATAAATGGGCTGGTCAGGCGGTGATTTTCCCTTACCTTCCAGTTCGATATAACCCTGATGTGCAGAACGCAGACGTGCTGTGGGTGTGTCCTTGATCAGATGCCAGCGTTTCCAGTCCCGTACAAAGTAGTAAAAGCTGATGAGTGCCGCCAGCGATAAAATAAACAGTACAAATCCGTATTCTTCCGGCGAAAAGACAAATGGTGGTTCCCTCATAACACGGAGAACTAGCCGAATAACTGGTTCAGGTTATGATCACGTTTATCGCTTTCAGCGAATTCCAGTAGTGAGCGTTCACCGAATCCAAACCACTTGGCAATGAGAATTTCGGGAAATTGTTCAATGCGAATGTTGTTGTTTTTGACTGCTTCGTTATAGTATTCACGCCGGTCGGCAATACCATTCTCCAGACTGGTGATGCGGGTTTGCAGGTACTGGAATTTCTCGCTGGTTTTAAGTTCGGGGTAGGCTTCAGCTACTGCGTAGAGGCTACCCAGCCCCATTCGCAGCATTTTTTCCGCAGCTCCCAGAGCAGGCAGATTACCGGTTTCACGTGCCTTTGCTATTCCGGAGCGTGCTTCCATCACGCGGTTGAGCGTTTCCTGCTCGAACTGCATGTAGCGCTTGCAGGTCTCGACCAGCTTGGGCAGCTCATCATGGCGCTGTTTCAGCAGAATATCGATATTCGACCATGCTTGGGAAACGGTGTGTTTCACGTCCACCAGGCTGTTGTAGATCATGACTCCAATCACCAGTAAGGTAACAACAGCTGCAAGGAGGATGTAGAGCAAAAGTACAAGATCCATGATTATTCCCTTGATTGTTTCAAAGGATATATCAACGGCAGTTATTGCAGGGATTGGAGTATGTTTGATCTCCTCGTCAGTGGTTGTGCTCTTCTGTTTGGGGAACAACAGGCTCTATAAATTCTGTTCGTCCGCCAAATTCCTTGCGTATTTCCTGTTCCATGAAATCCTCACGATTGGATTCGTCTCCAAATTCCCTGCGTGCAGCTTTCTCTTCAAATTCCATACGTTCATCCTGCATTTCGGGCCGCCGATTTCATATCAGGCGTTGCATCGGCCAAGGTGGCGGAGGATGAAAATGCTGATGTTGATAAACCGGTTAAACCGGCAATGCAAATGATAGTAGCGATCTGTTTCATGATAGATCTCCCCATAAGTAATGATGAAAAACAGTGTACACCTGTTATATCAGTACGATATATGGGTATTGCTAAAAATATCTACTGCCCTGGAAATATTCCAGGAAAGATTGTTTAAGCCGTTCGGGTGAATATCAGATCGCGAATGATATGGCCGAGTTTTATGCCACGTTGTTCAAACTTAGTCAGTCAGTGGCGGTATTGATAAGCCGTTGTTCGCTGTTCAAGACATGCAGACTGTGAATGGCGTAGTCTTCCCAATCGGTGGCGATGTGCAGATAACCGCCGGGTTTCAGCCGGCTGCATAAAAGTGAAACAAAATCCGGCTGGATCAGGCGGCGTTTATGATGCCGTGCCTTGGGCCAGGGATCCGGAAAAAAGATATGGATTCCATCCAGCGAGGCATCAATCAGCATTTGCTGTAAAACCGGTTTGGCATCGTGCGGGATGATTCGCAGATTAGTCAGGCCACGTTTTTCGATTTGGTTAAGCAGGCTGCCGATTCCTGGAGCATGAACTTCTATGGCAACAAAATCCTTATCCGGATGCTGTGCGGCAATCTCGGCAGTGGTTTCTCCCATGCCTGACCCAATTTCCAGAATTTTGGGGGCGGTACGCCCAAAAACCTGATTGAGCTCAATGGATGCCTCAGTGAACGCTATGCCGTAACGCGGCAGCAGGAATTCGCAGGCGTGCCGCTGCGCACTGGAAAAGTGCCCCTGACGGAGCACGTAGCTACGAATGGGAGGATGCGATGACAAAAACAGTTTCCTGAAGAAGTGTTGCTGCGACCTAATTGTTTGCAGTAGCGTGTGTGGATCCGGTAATCATGCCTTCTGCCGGAGAGCTTGGCGTCGCCTGATAGACTTTCTTCGGCATGCGGCCGGCCAGCCAGGCTTCTCGTCCCGCTTCCACTGCCTTGCGCATGGCAGAAGCCATTAATACAGGATTACGGGCATTGGCCACGGCAGTGTTCATCAATATGCCGTCACAACCAAGCTCCATGGCAATGGCGGCATCCGACGCAGTGCCAACACCGGCATCGACGATGACCGGCACCTTAATCCTGTCAATGATAATTTGCAGATTCCAGGGATTCAGTATGCCCATGCCGGAACCAATCAGTGAAGCCAGCGGCATGATTGCTGCGCAACCAATATCCTCCAGCTGCCGGGCAACGATAGGATCATCCGATGTATAAACCATGACCTGAAAACCATCCTTGACCAGGATTTTGGCTGCTTCGATGGTTGCGACCACATCAGGGAACAGCGTTTTCTGATCCCCCAGTACTTCCAGCTTGACTAATGCGTGTCCGTCAAGCAGCTCACGTGCCAGGCGCAGCGTGCGAACAGCATCTGCCGCCGTGTAGCAGCCAGCAGTATTCGGCAGAAGCGTGAATTGCGAAGGAGGCAGCACATCCAGCAGATTGGGTTCGTCGGGATTTTGCCCGATGTTGGTGCGCCGGATGGCTACGGTAATGATTTGCGCACCGCTGGCATCGACAGCAGCGCGCGTTTCAGCGAAATCCTTGTATTTTCCTGTTCCCAGCAGTAGACGGGAGCTATAGCTTTTACCAGCAATGACAAGCGTGTCCATAAGTAAGTCCGCAGTTATGTTGTGTCAGTTAAAGACAGATCGAAGTGAACTTTTCACCTTGACCTGAATCACCCTCCGCCGACAGCCACGATAATTTCCAGTTGATCTCCTTCATTGAGAATCTGCTCGGAAAAACTGCTGCGCGGGATGATTTCACCATTGCGTTCAACGGCTATGCGCTTGTTCTGCAGCGACAGATATTCAATCAGTTGCTGTATATTCGGCGGGCCATCGTAACTTTGATGCTGTCCGTTAATGATGAGTTGCATGGTTTTCAGAAAAATAGCTAAAAGTGTTTCTCGAACCAGATTTTTTATTCTAGCATGCGGGTTTGGATTATGTATTACACAACAGTTGTGTCGGTATATGATTCGAAAAATGTCTTGCTATAATTATCCGGTTGCGTGGTTCAGGTGATAAAACCACGATTCTGCAGACCACACAAAGCAGCTGTAAAAGCGGCAGGTTTTTACGGCTTTCAGCTCCGTGATAATGGGCAACGCGGGAGTGAAGGTGCTTTGTAAAGGTAATGTATCAATCTCATTTTTTCCGGAAACAAACAGGCGGGTGTAGTTCAATGGCAGAACGGCAGCTTCCCAAGCTGCATACGAGGGTTCGATTCCCTTCACCCGCTCCACTTCTTGACAGAGAATGACACTGTCGTTCTTCTTGCCTGCACCGGGTCACTGCAGTCAAACCGCTCTGGTCGGGCGATATCTAGAGATTTGTATGCTATAACCATTCCGTCTTTCCCTGTCGTACCCGGACTGTTGTATACGGGATACTCTGTTTCAGAAAGGCACGGTTTTGCTGATATCCCAATGTATAATCAGCGCATTTGCGGGTTGACCTGTTTAATCTCTCATGAAGGGTGCATGACAGCCTGAGCCGGCTGCCTCCAATGGAAACCTGTGCCAAGAATGATTCTTTAACTATTGTAAAAATTCAAAAAACCTGATGACTATTCGCATAATCAGACAGATACTGTACCTCGCATCCGTAGCTTTGCTGCTGATGGCTTGTGGCGCCACTTGGGCGGAAAAGCCCGTCACGGAGCCGGATTCTCTGAAAATTCTTGGCTGGGTTGAGTTTATTCGTCTGGAACCCTGGGGAATCAAGATGCCTGCCCGCGTTGATACTGGTGCCAATACTTCTTCCATGAGTGCGCGTGATATTGAGGTATTCAGAAAAAATGGCAAGCAATGGGTTAAATTTACCTTTGATTTTCGAAAAGGCTCCGAAGAACGCTCAGTCGAGATTGAGCGTCCGTTGCTTCGTATGCTTAAAATCAAACGGCATGATGGCCCTTCTCAGGAACGTCCGGTAATTTCCATGGAAATTTGCCTGGCAGATGAGGTTCGCGAGACCGAATTTGATCTGATTGATCGCCGTGCGCTGAACTATCCAGTGCTGCTTGGACGCAGAACGCTGGCTGGCTATGTCCTGGTTGATCCTGCACGTGCTTATCTCACCAAGGCTGTGTGCGGCCATGTCAAAAAGAAAAAGAAAGGTGATGAATCAACTGATTCCGGGCAGCCTGAATGAGAAAACTGCATCTGTATCTGCTGGCCTGCATACTGTGCTCCGTGGGCCTGGGGTTAGCCTATTACAAGGTGACCGTAATGGGGCTGCCTTTGACTGCTTCCGAGCAGGCAGAGGTATGGAATATCGAGGCGCGCATCAACTTTCGTGCCAAACCGGATAGCGCAATCAAGGTAACTCTGCCGCTGCTGCTGAATCCCCCCGGCTACTCCATTCTCGACGAAGATTTTGTCAGTGCGGATTATGGCCTGGCGATCGAACAGGATAATGCCGGTCGTGTTGCGCGCTGGGCCAAACGCAGGGCACAGGGCAAACAGTTATTGTTTTATCGGGTTGTGTTGTTTGAAAACAAGGAAGCGGTACAAAAACCGGATGTGGCACCGGTATACCCGAAACCCCCAAAATATCCGGAAGATCTGGAGCCGGTTATCAAAGGTGTGCTGGAGAAAGCGCGTCAGCAATCAGCGGATACGGTTTCCTTTTCACAGCGTGTGATTGAACAGCTGAATGCAGCTCCTTCCATGCCGGAGCTGAAACTGCTGCTGAAACATATCGAGCGGACTCGTAATCTTGCGAAAAACCTGGGCTGGATTTTGGCGGGGGCCCGTATTCCCTCTCGTATCGTTCGGGGATTACGCTTGCAGGACAATAAAGAATATTCGGAACTGGAGTATTTTCTGCAGGTTTATGATGGCGAACAGTGGCGTTCGCTGAATATCCGGGATGGTCAGGAAGGGTTGCCACTGGATTTAATGGTGTGGCAGATTGAC
>JACTML010000034.1 GCA_014584635.1 Nitrosomonas eutropha
GGCCCGAGCGATTCCCACTGGCTGACGTCGACGCCATCAAAAAGCACCGTCCATCCGGCCGGGTGGGAGGCGGGAGCGGGAACGGACGTCATTACGGGCGGCGGCTGCCCCCAAAATATTCCCCCCGCTCCGCTGGTTCCCTGAGTGGCGGGCTGCGGCTCGGAAACCGGCTCCGTGACGGGCGTCAACAAGCGTTCCTGTCGACCAACCAGCCGATTGTCAGCCAGCCTGGCCCTTTCTCGCAACGTGGCGAAACCGTGGTGGTGCCACAATCACAAATTGAAGTGCGCTCGGAAGAAGGCAATCTGATGCTGTTGCCCAATTCAGCCAGCTTGGCTGATGTGGTGAAAGCATTGAATGCCATTGGCGCCACACCACAAGATCTGCTGGCGATTCTGCAGGCACTCAAAGCAGCCGGATCGCTGCGCGCAGAACTGGAAATCATATGATCAATACACCTGATTTAACGGGACAACTGGCGATTGATACGCAGGCAGTAGAGCGCTTGCGCAGCCAGGCACGTAATGATCCACAGGAGGGATTGAAGCAGGCAGCAAAGCAGTTTGAGGCATTGTTTCTCAATATGATGCTGAAAAGCATGCGGGAAGCGACACCCAAGGATGGACTGTTTGATAGCGATCAATCGCGTTTTTATACCCAGATGCTTGATCAGCAACTGGTGCAAAATCTCGCTGACAAGGGAATTGGTCTGGCAGATATGGTCGTCAAACAGCTCGCACAAACGATTGAGCAGGAACAGAACGGTGCAGTCGGCGGTGCAGTCTCCCTGCTGGAAGAAATGACTGCTGAAGATGGGCAGCCATTGGTTTCACTGGCACCCGCTCAAATGAAAGATCTGCCTTCCCAGCTCTGGACAAATCTTAATCGCTCTACTGCCAAACCGAATTTTTCCGGGATTTTTCCTGCATCACCAACAAATCGGGTGGGCATTGCCACCAGCTCCGAAAGCGAAGATCCGTTTATTACAGCTGCGAATCAACCTGGAAGATTTGTGCAGGAAGTTTTGCCACACGCACGCAAGGTTGCGCGTGAAACTGGCATTCCAGCGCATTTCATGATTGCCCAGGCAGCATTGGAAACCGGCTGGGGTAAACACCAGATTCGTCAGGCGAATAACCAGCCCAGCTTTAACTTGTTTGGTATCAAGGCGGGTGGAAGCTGGCGTGGCCGGGTCGTGGAAACCATGACAACCGAGTATGTGGCAGGTGTTCCGCAGAAAGCCAGGGAAAAATTCCGGGCGTATAACTCTTATGAAGAAGCCTTTCGGGATTATGCAGAATTACTGCAAAGTAACCCCCGTTATGCAGGTGTGCTGAAAAGCCGCAGCGCCACCGCTTTTGCCTGGGGCTTGCAACAGGCCGGCTATGCAACAGACCCGGATTATG
This sequence comes from Nitrosomonas eutropha, assembly GCA_014584635.1. GTDB lineage: Bacteria > Pseudomonadota > Gammaproteobacteria > Burkholderiales > Nitrosomonadaceae > Nitrosomonas > Nitrosomonas eutropha_B. The sequence continues at coordinate 1,407 of JACTML010000034.1, forward strand.
CGGAAAAACTGCTGAAGATTATCAACAGCGACGTGTTAAGCCTGTAAATATCAGGTAATCAGGGAAAAAATACAGGAAAAACGGATGTGTTATCTGTTTTTCCTGTATTTCTGTTTTGCGATAGAAAATGGCTATGTGCCCGGATTCATTAGGCCACGTCATTTGGCAACGAAAATCTTCTAACGCTATTTTCATCATAGTGGTCTCTTCTTAAGCCTAACGTGAAAGCTCAGGGGCGCGAGCCGCGCTTTTGCGACGAAGCGTCCCTTGGAGCGACGGGTTGGGCCGGAGTGTTAGTCAGTTCTATCAGCAGGAACATAGGGAATTAAACCCTGCTCAAAAGCCTGCACCTGAACTTCACGAGGCATCCTCCGTACATCCACTAAGAGACCATTAACACTTAACATCCAAACCAGCGGATTACTATCTAGTTTGCTTGCTAAAGACCAGTTTGGATCCATTTGACCTATATCCAATAAATCTCTAATTATTTTTGACTTGCCTTGCCCTGTACTTTCGCCCACCCCAAACGCTTTGTACAGTTCCGGGGCTGACATATAGGGTGATTGGCTTTTATCAAACAAAAAATTGGCAAACCCAATTGCATGAGCAAATCCACACGCCCACGTTTCCGCCTTGCCTTTTTCAAGCGGAGAGGGTCTCTTTCTACTTATTGCAGCAACAGCATATCGAATAACTTCTGCGTATTCGTCGTTAAGATGCTTTGTGCAAAATGCATCCGTTAATGCAACTATCTCGTCATATTTTGATTGCATTGTTTTAGGAACGCTCATTGATTTCTTTATCATCATTTCACTCTAAAAAATCGATATTCTACCTTGCTCGTTAATATCCTAACGTCCAATCGGGATAGGGAGGCACCTCGCGATGCCTCTCCTCCCACACCACCGGGCATACAGGTCACGTACCACGGCGGTTCGACAAATTAAATTCCTTCCGCGCCGCGAGACTCGGAATACCCAGTTGATCAAAGTAGCGTAATGGTAATGCCTGAGCCAGTACCGGTGTTTTCGATAACCGCCATGCCCGTGCGCTGACTTGCTCGTGTTCCACGCATCGCGCACACTTACGCCGCGCTTGCGCAAATTCCGGAAAAAACCTATGTTTCATGGATCAGGCATTACATCATTTTTCATGGCAAACGTCATCCGGCCAGGATGGGTGCGATTGAAGCAGAGCAGTTTTTGTCTTATCTAGCCAATGAGCGGCATGTATCCAGTTCAACGCAGAATCAGGCATTATCGGCGATTCTCTTTTTGTATCGGGAAGTTCTGATGCTGGAATTGCCTTGGATGGATAATTTTGAACGATCAAAAAAACCAAAACGTTTGCCAGTGGTATTAACCACTCCGGAGGTTCAGGCGCTTTTACGGGAAGTAGCAGTTGCGCCAGAACCAATTGGCCTGATTATAAAGCTGCCGTATGGTACCGGCATGCGGCTAATGGAGGCGGTGAGGTTACGTGTCAAGGATGTCGAGCTAACGCGCCAGGAGATTGTGGTGCGTGATGGCAAAGGTGGAAAAGATCGTGTGACAATGCTGCCCGGCAGTTTGCTGGAAGCGATGCATCATCAGCTGGCACGGCGGCGGAAGTGGTATGACGAGGATATTTTGGCGGGCAAGGCGGATGTTTGGCTGCCGGATGCACTGGCTGTGAAGTATCCTGGCGCACCTCGGGAATGGGGGTGGCAATATGTATTTGCTGCCAGGAAATATTCTGTTGATTCGCGAAGCCAGGCTGAGCGACGCCATCATATCGATGAAAAACAGATACAGCGCTATGTTAAAAAGGCGGCATTGCTGGCGGGAATAGCCAAGCCAACATCACCGCATACCTTGCGTCATTCGTTTGCAACGCATCTTCTGCAGGCAGGGTACGATATCCGTACGGTGCAGGAATTGCTGGGGCATAGTGATGTAGCAACCACGATGATTTATACCCATGTGCTGAATAAGGGGGGTAAAGGTGTGATTAGCCCGCTGGATCATTTATAAGTTATTTATTTTCTGCCCTTGTGATTGGAAACTTCTGCCGCCATTGGCATACAATGTTTCTGTATTTAGTGTCAGAAACGTTGGCTGGGTAGCTTTTTCGTGATGTCAGGATGAATCAGCGGTTTCTCTCAATTTACCAGGAAAGGGTATATGCGATTTCTACAGTTATTGATCATAGTGTGGCTGGGTGTGCATGCGCAGTGGGCGCTAGCTTTTTTGCCGATTCAGCACTGGCAGATGGCAAACGGAACACAGATTTATTTTGTTGAAAATCATGATTTGCCGATTCTTGATCTCAGTGTTGAATTTCCGGCAGGCAGCAGTACTGATACGGCGGAAACATCCGGTCGTGCCAGTATGGTGCAGCGGCTGATGGCCATGGGAGCGGGTGGATTATTCGAAGATCAGATTGCTGAAACGCTGGCGGATGTTGGTGCTGAGCTGAGCGGATCATTTGATCTGGACAGGGCGGGTTTGTCATTGCGAACATTGAGTACTCAACAGCAACGTGTGCGTGCTCTGGATGTGTTGGCAAAAATTATTCAGCAACCAGAATTTGCGGATGCAATATTAGAACGGGAACGTGCGCGCGTTATCTCTGCACTCAAAGAGGCGGATACCAAACCGGAAGTGATTGTTAATCGGGTTTTGATGAAGCTGCTGTATGGTAAACATCCTTACGGATTGCGCGGTTCCGGGGAGCCGGATAGCCTTACCGGGCTGAAACGCCAGGACCTGGTTGATTTTTATCGTACGCACTATACCGCCGGCAATGCGGTAATTGCCATGATTGGTGACATTAAGCGGGATGAAGCCAATCGTATTGCAGAAATGCTGACTGAGAATTTGCCAGTCGGAAAAACAGATAACCACTTGCCAGCGGTTGAGAAACCGGAGCCGCTTATCCAGAAAATTGCTCATCCAGCCACGCAAAGCCATATTTTGCTGGCTTATCCGGGATTGAGCCGTAAGGATCCGGATTATTTTCCCTTGCTGGTCGGCAATTACATTCTGGGCGGGGGCGGGTTTGTATCTCGCTTAATGAAAGAAATTCGCGAAACACGTGGATTGGCATACAGTGTTTACAGTACCTTTATGCCCTATCAGGAAAAAGGGCCTTTTGAAATTGGCTTGCAGACAAAAAGGGAACAGGCGGATGAAGCGCTGCACCTGGCACAAAAAACGCTGAGTGATTTTGTTGAACAGGGGCCAACCGAGGAAGAATTGCAGGCCGCCCGGCAGAATATTGTGGGGGGATTTCCTTTACGCATTGATAGTAACCGGAAAATACTTG
>JACTML010000120.1 GCA_014584635.1 Nitrosomonas eutropha
AGAACCAGTACGTGATCGGACTCTGTTCCACGCAGGAGAAGAGTGGTTAGTTTTCCGGGCCCACCGGTATTGGCAATGTTGATGCCTGCGATTCCATGTAACAGATCCTGCATGGATCGTGCCTGTTGGCGCTCAATATCAGTGCGTGTAATGACTGTCACCGAGGCGAGTGTTTCATCCGCTGTTTCTGCTGTACGGGTTGCGGTGACAACAACGGGTTCTTTGAGATAACCGACCGTTTCAGCCGGTAAAATTGCAGAGTAAACAAACCCCGTAGCCAGGGCCGATAATAAAGAATAATTTTTCAGCATTTTCCTCCGCGCACACCCGCGCGATAATCGGGTTTAAACAGATTGCGGAGAAATAGTGGAGAACCGGGTGCGATCAATATCGAGAATGAGGTCCGGCATCGTAATTGCCCTCCGCAATAACGTGATATTGCTTCAGGCCGGTCTCCGGACTGATGAGTGAAAACTGTTTTTCTGATTCTGCGTCTTCCCGTGCCTTGCGGCCAGTGACGTATGCAGATCGTTGACTCATTTACCGTTGCGGGGGCAGTGCCGGCATTGTGTTGATAAGCTGCAACACGCACCGGCTTCCCGTTTCATCCCGTATGCAAATGCAATGGGGACACCTCAAGCAAGGGGCGCAGACTATAGCAGTGCTCTCGCCATGTCAAGAACGGCTTTGGAAAGAAGGGGAAGAGAAGTATTTTTACTTTGTTCAGGTAGAACAAAGTTGCGGTAGAAATGTGGTGATCAGATCAGGCTTGCTACTCGTTTTTCTCGGCATCATCCTGCTGGTGTTGCATGGCAGATGCAACTGATCGCCGGCCGGATTGTTTCATCGATAAAGCGGCAAGGATAATGCCCAATTCGTAAAGCAGATACAGTGGAATTGCCAGCAGGATTTGCGACATGACGTCCGGCGGGGTGAAAATTGCACCGATGATGAATGCACCAACCAGCACAAAGCGGCGGATGGATTTCATCTTTTCAATGGAGACAAGCCCGGTGCGGATAAGAATCAGCACAAAAACCGGTACTTCAAAAGTGATACCAAAGGCGAGAAACATTGTCAGGACGAAGTTAAGGTATTCACTGATGTCGGTCATGACCGCGACACCTTCCGGGGCAAAATAGACGATGAATTCAAATACCAGCGGCAGAACCACAAAGTAGGCGAATGCCATGCCTGCAAAAAACAGAAGGCTGCTGATGAATACCAGTGGCAGAAACAGACGTTTTTCGTGACTGTACAAACCGGGCGCAACGAATGCCCACACCTGGTAAAGCGTGTGCGGCAACGTGACGAGAAAAGCGACCATTAACGCAACTTTCATCGGAATGAAGAACGGAGTGACCACTTCTGTAGCAATCATTTGCCCGCCTTGCGGCAGTTTTTCCAGCAGAGGAAAGGCCAGGAAACTGTACAGTTCGCGCGCGAAGAAGGCGCAGGGGAGAAAACCCAGAAACAGGATCAGCAGAATCCGGATCAGCCTGGCGCGTAATTCCACCAGATGTGAAATAAGGGTGGTGTCATCATCCATTGGTTACGTATGAGCTATCCTGTTTGTTAAGTTGAGTGGTTTGGCAAGGATGAAGGTAATTAACGGTGCGTAGCGACAGTGTTTTCAAAAGTTAATTGTCTGTTTTTTGAGGTGTCTGAGAGGATGGCGGCGCATCGGTTTTGTCGTCCTCAGATTTGTTTTGTTCCTCTGGTTCAATTGCCGGTTTTTTTGAGGATGAAGCGATTGTGGAAGATGTATTCACTGCATTCTGCAGAGTGCTGATTTCGCTGCGTACCGAGTTTTCGAATGAATGGGCGGTTTCATGCATGGAGTCCCTGAGTTTTCTCAAATCCTCCAGTTCCATTTCTTCATTGAGATCGCGTTTTACCTGTTCGACATAACGCCGGGCCCGCCCCAGAAAATAACCAACGGTACGCGCGACTGCCGGTAATCGTTCCGGGCCGATAACGACCAGCGCCACGATTCCGACAACAATGAGTTCAGCGAGGCTGATATCAAACATTTGCAGATTTGAAAGTCTGTGAATACTGCTTTGGGATTATCCGGAAAACATTATTTCCGTGATTATGCCGAGCCATGTCGCTGGATCATACTTTCGTCTGATCTTTTTCTTCTACTTCATTTTTGATTGTATGGCGGGTTACTTGCTGTGGTGAAGAAGGAGGTTGGGAATTTTCTTCTTCAGCACCCTTCAATCCTTCCTTGAAGCCGCGTACCGCTCCTCCCAGATCACTCCCCAGATTGCGTAATTTTTTTGTTCCGAATACGAGTACAACAATTGCCAGAACAACCAGCCAGTGCCAAATACTGAAGCTTCCCATCATTTACTCCCTGAATGGATTAACTGTGATGAATCATGGCGGGGAGGCGATCTTTTCCCCCAAGAACATGAATATGAAGATGAAACACCTCCTGCCCGCCTACGCGCCCGGTATTGATTATGGTACGAAATCCATCTGTACATCCCTGTTCCTTTGCCAGGCGAGGGGCCAGCCACAGCATTTTTCCCAGTAACGGATGGTGATCCGGCTCGACCTCGTTTAACGATACGATATGCTGTTTGGGAACCAGCAGGAAATGTACAGGCGTTGCCGGATGGATATCATGAAATGCAATGATGTCATTGTCTTCGTAGATTTTAGTTGCTGGAATTTCCCCGCGTACAATTTTGCAGAATATACAGTCTTCCATATCATTTACCTCTGATTGGTTCAGATTGGTTTTGAGAGCGTGATCGTTTTTCTTCGATACCGGATACTCCTTCCCTTCGTTCCAGTTCCGACAGGACGGCTTCCGGTGAAATATCGTGCCGGGCAAGCATGATCAGACAATGAAACCACAAATCTGCTGTTTCATAAACGATTTGTTCTTTGTCGCCATCCTTGCAGGCCATGATAGTTTCGGCAGCTTCCTCGGCAATTTTTTTTAGAACTTTTTCCTCATTGCTGTTAAGCAGCTTTGCGACATAGGAATGAGCAGGATCCGCGTTTCTGCGTGTTTCAATTGTTTGCGCCAGTCGCTGTAATATTGTTAATGAAGTCATTTTGCATAAATCTGTGAAGGATCTTTGATAACGGGTTCTGTAGCAATCCATTCCCTGTCTTTCAATTGACGAAAGAAGCAGCTTTGCCTGCCTGTATGGCAGGCAATCCCTCCTTTTTGTTCCACGCTGAGAAGCAGGACATCTTCATCGCAATCCAGATGGATAGCTTTGATTGTTTGGGTATGGCCGGATTCTTCGCCTTTGTGCCACAGTTTATTTCTGGAGCGTGACCAGTAAACCGCTTCGCCCGTTTCAACAGTGCGTTTGAGTGCTTCACGATTCATCCAGGCCACCATCAGAATCTTGCCGCTGCCTTCTTCCTGTGCGATTGCGGGAATAAGTCCGTTAGCTGACCAGTTAATTGTGTCAAGCCACTTGTCTGTCATTAACTGCTCCTTATGTACCATTTTTAGAGCGATCTTAACAGTTTCAAGAATACTTGCACATGACGGAACAGTGAGAAAGATGATATTCCGGATGTTTATGAAATAAATCCGAAACAAAAATGATATTTCATTTTCTTTGGAAGTTTGGACAAACTCTTACAGGCGAACTTCTATACCGTGTGATAACAGGTATTCCTTGGCCTGGCGGATACTGAATTCACCATAATGAAAAATACTGGCTGCCAGCACTGCATCAGCGTGGCCTTGCAAAATACCATCCACCAGATGATCAAGATTGCCAACGCCACCACTGGCAATAACAGGCAGATCCACTGCATCAGAAATTGCGCGTGTCAGGGCAAGATCAAATCCGGAGCGGGTTCCGTCGCGATCCATACTGGTCAGCAGAATTTCTCCGGCTCCCAGGGATTCCACCTTTTGAGCCCATTCGATTACATCAATTTCGGCTGGCTTGCGTCCACCATGAGTAAAGACTTCCCAGCGGGGAGATTCAGGAGGGGTATCAGGCATTTGGCGTGCATCAATAGCAATTACGATACACTGGGCGCCGTAATGATCTGCCGATTCCTTGATCAGCGCCGGATTCAATACTGCAGAGGTATTGATGCTGACTTTGTCCGCACCTGCATTCAATAATCTGCGAACATCTTCCGCTTTGCGAACGCCTCCCCCCACTGTGAGCGGGATAAAAACCTGTGAGGCAACTTTTTCCACAATATGCAGAATCAGATCGCGATTTTCCACGCTGGCGGTAATGTCGAGAAAAACGAGTTCGTCCGCTCCCTGTTCGTTATAGCTGCGGGCAATTTCAACCGGATCGCCTGCATCTCGCAGAGAGACGAAATTAACACCCTTGACGACGCGTCCATCCTTGATATCAAGGCAGGGGATAATACGTTTAGCTAGTCCCATTGGTCAGAATTATCTGAAGATAAGTTATGTAAAAAATAGGCGAAAGACGGGAAGTTGGTGGATTTTTGCGGACGGATAGCGATCATCAGACTGAATCCAGTTGATCTGCCAGGGTTTGCGCTTCCTTGAAATCAAGAGAGCCTTGATAAATTGCCCGGCCGGTAATCACTCCCGTAATACCTTCTGACTGGACTTCACACAGCTTTCTGATGTCATCCAGATTAGTGACGCCGCCACTGGCAATGACAGGAATTGTCAGCGCCCGGGCCAATTCCACGGTTGCTTCGATATTGAGGCC
>JACTML010000152.1 GCA_014584635.1 Nitrosomonas eutropha
ACCATAATCTGACCCGGGAATGCATAACAGGCATCGTGCAGGAAACCGGGCACCTTGACTGCGGCTGTTCCAATAATGACATAGCTGATGCCATTATCCAGATAGTATTCAACCGTTTCCAGATCGCGGATGCCTCCACCCAGCTGAATTGGAATTTTGCCATCGACGGCTTTGACAATTGCACGAATCGCTTCGCCGTTTTTGGGTTTTCCGGCAAAAGCACCATTAAGATCAACCAGATGCATTTGACGAGCGCCGTTATCCAGCCAGTGCAGTGCTACTGTTTCAGGATTTTCTGAAAATACTGTGGCATCTTCCATGATGCCTTGCTTCAGGCGGACGCATTGCCCGTCTTTCAGATCTATAGCAGGAATAATCAGCATACGAAATTATCGAAGTTAATGATTGAACTTGAAAAAAGTTGATAATACGGTGGAAATACCGGGGTTGTTATGGTGCCCATTTCAGGAAGTTACGCAACAGTGTTAATCCTGCGAGGTGGCTTTTTTCCGGATGAAACTGGGTGGCAAAAATATTATCTCTGGCAACGGCACATGTGAACGGATCCGGATAGTCGGTATTGCCTGCCACTATTGCCGATTCATCCGTTGCTACGAAATAGCTGTGAACGAAGTAAAAACGTGCGTTGGTGGCGATACCGTCCCACAGCGGATGCGCCATGGTCTGATGAACCTGATTCCAGCCCATGTGGGGAATTTTGAGTTTGGGTATGCTGTTGTCAGTTTTTCTCGCCCCCAGTTTTTTTACATTACCCGGCAGGATATTCAGTGCGGAGATATGGCCTTCTTCGCTTTCCCTGAACAGCATCTGCAGTCCGAGGCAAATACCGAGAAAAGGCTTGTTCCGGGCAGCTTCAATGATTGCTTCACGTACACCCTGTTTATCCAGCGCCTGCATGCAATGAGGCATCGCTCCCTGGCCGGGAACGACAACACGAGAAGCCGACCGGATGACTTCCGGATCATTGGTTACTGTAACAACTGCGGATGAATCGACATGTTCCAGTGCTTTGGATACCGATCTCAGGTTGCCCATCCCGTAATCTACAACGGCAATCGAGTTCATGTTTATATTAGCGGTTGCGGATGCTTTTATTTACAGCACACCCTTAGTGGATGGAATGACGTTGTCACAGCGCGGATCAACCGTTACGGCCATGCGCAGCGCGCGGCCGAAAGCTTTGAAAATGGATTCGGCCTGGTGATGTGCATTTTTACCGGCAAGGTTATCTATGTGCAATGTCACCATGGCATGGTTGACGAAGCCCTGAAAAAATTCCTGGATCAGATCAACATCGAACGAACCGATCGTTGCACGTGTAAATACAGTGTTGAACTGCAAACCGGGTCTGCCTGATAAATCGATCACTACTCTTGTCAGCGCCTCATCCAGAGGAACGTAGGCGTGGCCGTAACGCAGTATGCCTTTTTTATCACCGATAGCCTGACTCAATGCTTGCCCCAACGTAATGCCAATATCTTCAACAGTGTGGTGGGCGTCAATATGAAGATCACCGTTGGCAATGACATTCAGGTCAACTATACCGTGACGGGCGATCTGATCCAGCATATGGTCAAGAAAAGGAACGCCGCTATTCAGCTCAGCTTTGCCCTGGCCATCCAGATTGATCGCTACGGTAATTTGTGTTTCCTGAGTGTTGCGGGTAACTTGGGCTTTACGCATGAATATTTAAATTTGAACAGGTTATGCTGTTCGGTTTTTGGTTAAATTTTAGTGACTAAATTTTGCAGTGTGTTACAAAAACGGTCATTCTCTTCGGGCGTACCAACCGTTACACGGAGGCAATTTTTTAATAAGGGATGACTGTTGTCAAGGTTCTTGATCAGAATGCCATGTTGTTGAAGTTGCGTGAAAATACGGCTGGCATCGTTCAGTCGAAATAAAATGAAATTGGCATCAGAAGGGTAAGGTTCAATTTGCTCCAGATTCGCAAGAAAAGCTTTTAATCTGGCGCGAGTTTGTTTGATTATTTCGGCCTGGCTTTGCAGCACATCGTAATGCTGCATAATTTTTTCTGCGACGAGCTGGGTAATCACGTTAACGTTATAAGGCAGGCGCAGTTTTTCCAGATGAGACAGCCAATCCGGTCTGCCGGCCAGGAGTCCGAGGCGGAGTCCGGCCAATCCTAATTTTGAAAGGGTTCGCATAACCAGTAAATTTGGATAGTCTGCAAGTTTTTCAATAAAACTTTTGCCGGCAAACGGATGATAGGCTTCGTCTATTACCACCAGACCCGGTGATGCCTGGATTATCCTGTTTAAAGCGGTTTCGTCAAACAGATTGCCACTGGGATTGTTGGGATAAGCTAAAAATAATATGGTTGGCTGGTGGCGCGAAATGGCTGCAAGCATTGCGTCGAGATCCAGCGAAAAATTCGGTTTTAACGGGATGCCGATATATTCCATATTCGCAAATGTTGCGATCATTTTGAACATGGCAAATCCGGGTTCAACCGTCAGTAATTTTGCCCCTGGCCTGGCAGCAGCCAGCATGATGATCTGGATAATTTCGTCTGAACCGTTTCCCAGCATAATATCCATTCCGTCTGGAATAGACAGCGCTGTTCGAAGTGTTTCCTTCAGTGCTGTGGCGTGCGGATCAGGGTAGCGATTGATGGATGCTCCTGCTGTGATCCGGATAATTTCCTCGTATAAGAAAGGAGGAAGTCGATAGGGGTTTTCCATCGCATCCAGCTTGATCATATCCTCTGCTGGCGGGACATGATAGGCGGATAACGAAAGAATTTCCTGGCGAATAACCTGGTCAGGCGACAAAGAAGTCATGTATCAACAAGAAAGAGGAATGCTTTACAACCCTGTGGCTTATTTGGGGTTATTATCGTCCTTATCTTTCTCTTTTCCACTTAAGTAAATGAGAACAGCGCTGATGGCCACTACCGGGAAAACAACAAAATAGCTTACTGCATAGAGTACGTCTTCATCATGACCGGTACTGGTAATAATTTTATAGGCATGCAATATTGCTACGATAATCACGCCGGTTAAACCGACCCAGCGGTGATTGAGTAATTTTTTGTTGGTAATTGCATTTAATCCGAGCGCAGCGAAATGCCCGGCGAAATAGATGAAGGTATAAAAAAATAGTGCGCCCATCAGGAATGCTCGAGTAAAACTATCGAATTTTTAAGCTGGCTGAATATTTCTTTCTTAATCGCGTCTCGTGAAATATTGGGAGAGTATACAACCAGAGAGAAAGGATTTTAAGAAGTTTATATATAAAAAAGTTTGTTTGAGGTTCCATAACTGCTTGCAGTTTATCGAATAAAAATGAACGACAGGTATAAGCTGACGGGAGGAGGGGATAACTCCGACAGTTAAAACTGAAAAACCTTCCGGGATTATTTTATAATCCGGTTTACGCATAAATCATGGAGAAACAGGCTGATGATCAAGGTATTGCTTGCAAACCCGAGAGGGTTTTGCGCTGGAGTTGACCGGGCGATTGAAATTGTTGAGCGTGCATTGGCGATGTACGGTGCTCCTATCTATGTAAGGCATGAGGTTGTTCACAATCGCTTTGTGGTTGAAGATCTTGAGAAAAAGGGAGCGGTATTTGTGGAGAATCTGGAGGAAGTGCCGGAAGGAAGTATGCTTATCTTTAGTGCGCATGGTGTTTCCCATGACGTGCGCAGAGAAGCAGCCGCCCGCAAGCTGCAGATATTTGATGCCACCTGTCCGCTTGTTACCAAGGTGCATGTGGAAGTAGCCAAGATGGACAGGGACGGCAAGGAAATTATCATGATCGGCCATCAGGGACATCCTGAAGTTGAAGGGACGATGGGGCAGATTGAAAAAGAAAAAGGGACGATGTATCTCGTGGAGACTGCAGAGGATGTATTGGGATTACAGGTGCGAGATGAAGATAATCTGGCCTATGTCACGCAGACAACATTATCCGTTGATGATGCGGCGCGTGTAATTGAAGCGTTGAAACGACGCTTTCCAAAAATTGTCGGTCCGAAGAAGGATGATATCTGTTATGCCACGCAGAATAGACAGGATGCTGTCAAGAAATTGGTCAAGCTCTGCGACCTGGTAATTGTGGTGGGGTCGCCGAACAGCTCGAATTCCAACCGTCTTTGCGAAGTGGCCAGAAACGAGAATGTAGAAGCGTATATGGTTGATCAGGCAGTGCAGCTGCAGGAAAGCTGGTTGACCAACAAACAGTGTATTGGCATTACGGCAGGTGCTTCCGCTCCGGAGATACTGGTTCAGCAAGTGCTGGAGCGTCTTGAACAAATTGCGACGAAACAATCGGGTCAAAGCGTGGTGGTGGAGGAGTTGGCGGGTGTTCTCGAGTCTGTAACATTTCCGCTGCCAAAAGCTGAACCGGCCGGTTTTGATAAATATATCTGATTGGATTATCCGGGTAAGTTTCACTCTTAGTGACAGCGTGTGGTGAGTTGGGCCGAATCAGTGTTTTTGTAGCGATACATTGTTAGCGTAGACGGTATTTCTCCTTCTGACATACTCTCTGCTTCATACAGAACTCCCCATTCAGTCCAATATCTTGATTTGTATTGTTGGCAAGATATTTTGATTGGCTGAGAGATTTTTGCAATTTGGAT
>JACTML010000144.1 GCA_014584635.1 Nitrosomonas eutropha
ACGCACACCTGCAAAGGAGGAAGTGATTCCGGCCGGGCGGCTGAAAGGCGTGTCGCAATTTTTTCCCGGTCGATACCATGCACCCAGGAAAAATTTTCGGCTATCAGCTTGGTTTTATTGCTTTGGATTGGGCCAATGAAATGCCATTCAATCGGCAAATCTGCCAGCGCGCGGATTTTGACCAGGCCTTCCTGCAGATAATTTTCTCCAAATACGGTTTGTCCTGCTTCCCAGGCTTCTCGCAATTTATCCGGCGTGTTGGTTTTGCTGGCTGCCAGTAACTGAACGGCTGCCGGGTCACGCCCTGCACTTTTCGCAGCTTCGATAATACGGTTTTTGACATTCTGCAGGCGTGAGGCAATTGTAGTCATGATAAATAGCAATCCGGGTAAGTTGGCAAATGCAATGGATGTTATAGGGAAAATTTGATTGATGTTTCAGAAATATGTTTAGTTCTGTTCAGTTTGATCCGTTCTAGTAGACCAGATCGGCTCGGTGTGGCCGCAGAATGACATCAAAAAGTGTCATTAACCTACCAATATTCGACGAAGCAGAAGGAACGTATCAGATGAACATAGTAGAACTACTCTCATTTGTGGTCAAGAATAGCGCTTCTGACCTTCATTTATCTGCCGGTATGCCACCCATGATCCGGGTGCATGGGGAAATCCGCCGTATCAATCTCCCTGCGCTGGAGCATAAGGATGTACACGATATGGTGTATGACATCATGAATGATAGCCAGCGCAAAGCTTATGAAGAACATCTGGAATGTGATTTTTCGTTTGCTATCCCCGGTCTGGCACGTTTTCGTGTGAATGCGTTTAATACGCAACGGGGAGCGGCAGCAGTTCTGCGTACCATTCCGTCCAGAGTGTTGACGCTGGAAGAGATAAAAGCACCCAAAATTTTTGCAGAAATCGCGCAACAGCCGCGTGGCGTTGTGCTGGTGACCGGACCTACCGGATCAGGTAAGTCCACCACACTTGCAGCCATGATTAATGACATCAACGAAAATCAGTATGGCCATATTCTGACTCTGGAAGATCCGATTGAATTTGTGCACGAAAGCAAGAAATGCCTGATCAATCAGCGTGAAGTTGGGCGAGATACCCATAGTTTTAGCAACGCATTGCGTTCTGCCTTGCGGGAAGACCCGGACATTATTCTGGTGGGAGAGTTGCGTGACCTGGAGACTATTCGTTTGGCAATGACGGCGGCAGAAACCGGCCATCTGGTTTTTGGAACTTTGCATACCAGTTCAGCTGCCAAGACGATTGATCGGATTATTGATGTGTTTCCTGCTGAAGAGAAGGAAATGATGCGTGCAATGTTGTCCGAATCGCTGCGTGCGGTTATTTCTCAAGCGTTATTAAAAACGAAAGATGGCAAAGGCCGGGTAGCTGCGCACGAGATTATGATCGGTACGCCGGCGATTCGTAACCTTATTCGCGAAGGTAAAGTGGCACAAATGTATTCATCGATTCAGACCGGGCAAGGGGTCGGGATGCAAACGCTTGATCAGAATCTGGCGGATCTGGTGAAGCGTGGTGTGGTTGCAACAGCGGAGGCGCGTACCAAAGCGATGAATAAAGATAATTTCCGGGGATAAGGCAAAATATTATGGAAAAAGAGCAGGCACTTAAATTCATGCACGATTTGCTGCGATTGATGCTGAACAAGAAGGCTTCGGATTTGTTTATTACAGCAGGTTATCCGCCGGCAATGAAGATAGATGGAAAAATGACACCCGTTACGCAACAGGTACTTTCTCCCGCGCATACCGCTGCCCTGGCGCAAGCTATTATGAATGACAAGCAGGCGGCAGAGTTTGAGGTAAGCAAGGAATCCAATTTTGCAATCAATCCGGAAGGAATTGGCCGTTTTCGTGTGAATGCGTTTGTTCAGCAACAGCGAACAGGCATCGTTTTGCGGACAATTACTACAAAGATTCCGGATTTCGATGCACTTGGGTTGCCGCAGGTTTTAAAGGAAGTTGTCATGAGTAAGCGCGGTCTGGTGATTTTTGTGGGCGGAACTGGTTCGGGAAAATCCACTTCAATGGCAGCGCTGATTGGCCATCGTAATAAAAACAGCTATGGCCATATTATTACCATTGAAGATCCGGTTGAATATGTGCATGAACACATTAACTGCGTGATTACTCAGCGAGAAGTTGGGGTCGATACCGAATCGTGGGAAGCGGCACTGAAGAATACACTGCGGCAGGCACCGGATGTGATCCTGATTGGTGAAATTCGTGATCGGGAAACAATGGAGCATGCAATTGCTTTTGCCGAGACCGGCCATTTATGTATGGGTACCTTGCACGCAAACAGCGCTAATCAGGCACTGGATCGGATTATCAACTTTTTCCCGGAAGAGCGGCGTGCGCAGTTGTTAATGGACTTGTCACTTAATCTGCGAGCATTGGTTGCACAGCGACTGATCCCTAAAAAGGAAGGGAGCGGGCGTGCTGCAGCAATTGAAATTATGCTCAATTCTCCGATGATTTCAGATCTGATATTCAAGGGAAACGTGCATGAAATCAAGGAAATCATGAAGAAATCCAGTGAACAGGGGATGCAGACCTTTGATATGGCGTTGTTTGAGCTTTACGAAAGTGGCGTCATTTCCTATGAAGATGCGCTGCGGAATGCTGATTCCATGAATGAACTGCGTTTGCAAATCAAGCTGAATGGCGCAGAAGCGAAGCTTGCGCATGCTGAAACAAGTATCGAAAACCTGACGATTACCTGATATTACACATTGTCGTCAATTATTCCTCCTCCCAGGCAAACCTTGCTTTCATACACGACTACGGATTGTCCGGGTGTGACACCCCATTGTGGAGCGGCAAAGCCAATCCGGCAGGAATCGTGCTCGAAGCGGGTAATTGCGCAAGGTGCATCGGTTTGCCGATAGCGGATTTTTGCAGCATAAACCCAATCCTGATGCGGTGGTTTACCGCTAATCCAGGAAAGATCAATGGCCGTTAGTGAAGAACGCAGCAATGCCGGGTGATCATGCCCTTGTACAACATACAGCACATTGGTTTGCATGTTTTTGCCCGATACAAACCAGGGGTGTTCGCTGCCTTCGCGTGTACCGCCAATACCCAGTCCCTGTCTTTGTCCAATGGTGTAATACATCAATCCTTGGTGTTCTCCGACAACCTGACCATCCAGCGTGTGAATTTCGCCCGGGTTGGCTGGCAGGTATCGATTCAGAAATTCACGGAAGGGGCGTTCGCCAATGAAACAAATACCGGTGCTGTCTTTTTTGGTTGAATTGGGCAGCCCGTGCTCGTGTGCAATTTTGCGTACTTCTCGTTTATAGAGGTGGCCGATGGGAAAAATCGTGCGTGATAATTGCTGCTGATTCAAGCGGTAAAGAAAATAGCTCTGATCCTTATTGCCATCTTCCCCTTTAAGCAGCTGAAACAGACCATCTGTTTCGTGTACCTGTGCGTAGTGGCCGGTTGCAATTCTGTCGGCGCCCAGCGCCAGCGCGTGATCGAGGAATGCTTTGAATTTGATTTCACTGTTACACAATATATCCGGATTGGGTGTGCGCCCGGCCTGATATTCCGCTAAAAACAAACTGAAAACCCGTTCCTGATATTCGGCTGAGAAATTGACCACTTCCAGTGGAATGTCCAGAATATCGGCTACCGAAGCGGCATCAAGGAAATCCTGACGAGCTGAACAATATTCATCAGTATCATCACCTTCCCAGTTTTTCATGAAAAGTCCGATTACATCATAGCCTTGCTGCTTGAGTAACAAGGCGGCAACTGATGAGTCCACTCCGCCGGACATACCTACAACTACACGTAATTTGCTCATTCCGCTAATCGAAAAAATATATACGCCAATTCTACATTGCTTCCGGGATAGCGATAAATTATGCGGTCTTTATTCAAAATGCCAATGCTGGAGATGGTGCTTGCAGACGTGTATTCAGCACACTTGCACGGACACCGGTTTTTTAAAATCTTGACTTGTCCCTGATGAGAAAGTAGTCTTAGGGTGCAGTGAAATGAAGGAGTGATTTTGGCTGGTTATTGGCTATTTGAATAACTGGCTGTTGTTTTGAGCATTGAGAATACCGCGAGGTAGAGAATAGGGAGGAGAGAGATGAGATTAGGGGAGTATTTGAAGGGGGTACTGCTATGTGCGGGACTGCTGATGCTGGGTTCAGCGCAAGCGGACATATCGACGGTGCCGGACGAGACGTATGAAGCGCTGAAGCTGGATCGCAGCAAAGCCACACCGAAACAGACCTACGAAGCGCTGGTCAAGCGCTATAAAGATCCTGCACACGGAGCAGGTAAAGGAACAAAGGGAGACTACTGGGAACCGATCGCGCTCAGCATATACATGGATCCCAATACCTTTTACAAACCACCGGTTTCCCCTAAAGAAATTGCCGAGCGCAAAGACTGCGTGGAATGTCACTCCGATGAAACACCGGTATGGGTAAGAGCCTGGAAGCGCAGCACCCACTCCAACCTGGACAAGATTCGCAACCTCAAATCGGACGACCCGCTTTTTTACAAAAAAGGCAAACTGGAAGAAGTTGAA
>JACTML010000114.1 GCA_014584635.1 Nitrosomonas eutropha
AATTTTCCGATCCCAATCTTGCAGAAAATAAACTGTTTCCAATATTGACAGGCTAATTATGGATGGACCTGCACAGTATAGATCGGTTCAGCAAACCGAATTTAAATGAATAAGGCATAAAAACCCTGTACACATCCTTCAGTAAAATAGTGAACAGTCTTATACATATTGCCCGGCCACGTAACCGGAAGACCAGGCCCACTGGAAGTTGAACCCGCCCAGATGACCGGTTACATCCACCACTTCGCCAATAAAAAACAGGCCGGGCTGGCTGGTTGCCTCCATGGTCTGTGAAGACAATGCGCGCGTATCCACCCCGCCGCGTGTCACTTCTGCGGTGCGATAACCTTCTGTACCCACCGGGGTGACATGCCAGGCGTTGACAGCATCGGTCAGCGTTGCAAGCCGGTTATCGGATAAGTTGGCCAATGGCCCGCTGCTGTGCTGCTCCTCGCAAATACTATGCGCCAGTCGCTTGGGCACAATTTCTGCCAGCGCATTGTTAATGTGCAGTTTGGGCTGACTTTGTTTCTGTGCTTTCAACACAGCCAGTACGTCTATATCAGGCGCAAGATTGATGACAATCGGCTCGCCTTCCTGCCAATACGATGAGATTTGCAAAATGGAAGGGCCGCTTAGTCCCCGGTGAGTAAACAGTAATCCTTCAGCAAAAGCCTGTTTCCCGCAACGCACCTCTGCTTCGACTGACAACCCGCTTAATGCCTGACAGCGTGCCAGCAGCACGCCATCAAAAACCAGCGGTACCAGGGCCGCGCGGGGCGGGATGACGCGCAATCCGAATCGCTCGGCAACTTTATAGCCAAAAGGCGAAGCACCAATCTTGGGGATAGAAAGCCCACCCGTTGCAATTACCAGCGAAATGCAGCTGTACTCGCCCAGGTTGGTCTGGAGTTGATACCCTCCCGCAGTGGCTGCGATGGACTGTACCTGCACCTCTGTTTCCAGTTGCACCCCTGCTGCACGTACTTCTGCCAATAGCATAGCGATAATCTGCTTGGCAGAATCATCACAAAACAACTGCCCCAGCTTCTTTTCATGAAAGGCAATGTCATGTTTACGCACCAGTGCAATAAAATCCTGTGGTGTGTAACGCTTGAGCGCCGATTTGCAAAAATGCGGATTTTGCGAGAGATAGCTCTGCGGCCGGGTATGCAGATTGGTGAAATTGCAGCGCCCGCCGCCGGAAATACGAATCTTCTCGGCGATTTTGGTTGCATGATCGATCAACCACACCTTGCGTCCGCGCTTGCCGGCCTCGATTGCACACATCAGCCCGGCGGCACCGGCACCAATAATGATTACATCAAAAGAATGTGGCATGCTGATTGAGAGGGGTACAAAACAGTAGATAGATAAAGGATTTCGATGATTGCGGTGAATAACAGCAGTATTTTTAGCATCATAAGCCAGGTTGGCTGTGAGGTACGCCCTGAATGATCTGGTTTCCGGAGAAATGGCGTCGTCGCCGGATTCTCAAGCGTGCATCGATTGCTGAATCTATCTGGCAAGCGGTAATTGCACAGTTGCCGTTTTTGCAGGGATTGACTGCAGGTGAGCTGGAGCGGTTGCGGCAGTGGACGACCATTTTTCTGCATGACAAAAAAATTCATGGAGTGCAGGATCTGGTCATGACAGAAGCCATGCGCGTGATGGTTGCCGTGCAGGCTTGTTTGCTGATTTTGTATCTGGATCCGGAATATTATGATGACTGGGTGGAAGTGATTGTTTATCCGGGCAGATTTATTCTGGATCGTGCCTATCGGGATGAAGCGGGCGTGGTGCACTCCGGGCAAGTAGTCGCGTCAGGCGAAGCCTGGCTGGCCGGGCCGATGATTTTGTCGTGGGAAGATGTGGCGCACCCTCGTTATGCAGCTGGCCACAACGTGGTCATCCATGAGTGTGCACATAAACTGGATATGCTGAACGGCTCTGCCAACGGTTATCCACCTTTGCACAGCAGCATGAAACCGCACATCTGGGCAGAGATTTTCAGCCAGGCGTACACCACCTTTTGCGAGCAAGTAGAGCAGGGCACAGCAACCGGCATCAATCCTTATGCGACCACCAATCCAGCAGAATTTTTTGCAGTGTTCAGCGAAGTCTTTTTTATGCAGCCACAGCTGCTCATTCAGCATTTCCCGAAAGTTTATGCACAACTGACCCTGTATTATCGCCAGGATCCGGCAGTAAGACTGAAGTGTGCAATGGATGATCAAGTATAGTTGCGGACATAAGAAGATATGTTTGCTGTTGTATCTTTAGAAACCGTTTACCAGATCCAGATAAAACGACACATAATTAAATGGCCGTGCTTTGCGGGCGCTGGGTACGGCAAAGCTCCAGCCGGTCAATTCAAAATGATCGGCTTGCAAGGTGCCTTTGAATGTACCCCATTGGGCAGAGGCAACCGATACCATGCCGTCATTGTCACCACTATCTGCCGCAATCATGCGTGTCCAGGGGCGCAGCAGCAATGGCATATCGCGCACCGGGCGTGCACTGGCGTATGACGTATAACTGACATCTGCACGATTGCTGATTTCCTGATTGAAGCGGGCGCAGGATTCTGGCGTCAAATCATGCACGGCGGGGGTGGCCATGTTGTACATCGCGCGAAAGAACAGATTGGGTTTTTCAATGCTCCAGGTAGCCAGCGGGGAGCCATGATGCGGTGTAGCGAGCATGGTTAAACTGCGCACCCGGTGTGCATTGCATGGGATCCAGATGATGAATCAAATAACGGCTGTCCAGCCCGCCCATGCTGTGTGCAATTAAATCAATCCGATCGGCACAGATGCGCGCCAGAAAATTTGCCAGCGCCTGAGCACGCACTTCGATAACGCTATTGGGCGGAAGAGTGGGAAAGAAAATCTGCCGAGGATCGTTTTGCAAGTGTGCGTGCAGCGAGCGGAAATACTGAATTTCCTTGCCCAGGATGGAGTAAGCGGAAAACCCCAGTAGACCGTGCACAAAGACGATTGCTTCTTTATCCGGGGTATTCATTGTATTTTTTATACTGCGGTTGAAATTTGTTCGCAGAGAAATCAGCTAAGGCTTGAGTAATTCTTCAATTTGGCGTCCTATTCCTGGCTTGCCATTAAATACTGTTCCAGTTTTTTTCTTGTTCAGGTGTTCCAAATTGATAGTATAAGCTTGAGCTGGTAGCGGGAAATATTTCACCTCTCTTACTAAACTCAGCGCGTTCCTCATATAGAATTCAATGAATGCCTTGACTTCCGGTTTTTCTGCCGATTCAATGTTCACGTAGATAAAAATTGGGCGTGATAATGGCCTGTAACGTCCATTCTCTACTGTATTAATAGATGGAACAATGGCGCCTTTACCCCCATCAACAGCGAGCGCTCGAAGTTTTTTCTGATTTTCATTGTAATAAGCAAAGCCGAAATACCCTAGTGCATTTTCATCATTCTCCACCCCTTTTACTAGTACGTTGTCATCCTCTGAGGCAGTATAATCTCCTCGACTAGATTTAGCTTTTCCAACAATGGCTTCTGTAAAGTAATCAAAAGTGCCAGAATCTGCCCCAGGTCCGTAGAGATTTATTGGTCTGTCTGGCCATGCCGAATTTATCTGATTCCAACTGGTTATTTTTCTATGGGCATCAGGTTCCCAGATCTTCTTTAATTCTGTAACAGTAATAGTTTTAATCCAATAATTTTTCGGGTTCACTACAATAGTTAAGGCGTCGTATGCTATAGGCATTTCAACGTACTGTATCCCAGCAGTTTTACATGCGTCCATTTCTTCTTTTAGAATAGGGCGCGAAGCATTGGTGATGTCGATCTCACCGCGGCAAAATTTTTTGAAGCCACCTCCCGTTCCTGAAATACCGACTGTCACTTTAGCGGCCCCCCTCTTGGCTATTTGAAAATCTTCTGCCATAGCTTCGGTAATGGGAAAAACGGTGCTGGAACCATCAATCTTTATAACTGGTACGGCATATGCAATATTAACAACTCCAAACAGAACACCTAATACTAATCCTAGTATTTTAATACTAAGCAATTTCAGCATTTTAATCTCCTAAAATGGTCATAATTTTAAGCAACTTGAATTAGAAAGCTATTTGACTGCGGAACATAAACGTGTTCAGATCATCAGGCTTGCCACCACTTGCAGTCATGAGTGGTGAATCTTTAATTTCTAATATTTTGTCGTAATTGAACATGAAGCGAATGTTGCTGTTGGCGTACCAATTCAGCGCAACAGTAAGATTTTTCATCTCTCCTGCCCTGATGGCATCATCATTCAGATCTACTCCAGCGACACGTACCGCGAGCTCCCATGCTCCCCATCCACCCTTGGAAAAGCTGAAGCTCCTAGTCGGCTCTACTCTGTAAAACTGTCCTTCTTTGTATTGACGCGACTCTCCCGTTAGCGTCCATGCAACTTCTCCGTACCACCCATTGAAGCTAAGTGAATCCAGATTATCTCTACGATCAATCCAGCTATGGGTATACTCGCCTCCCGCACTGAATGGCCCATATACGCTGCTGATCTCCAGGCCCAGCATCTTGATATCTTCGATATTTCCCAAGGTGCC
>JACTML010000010.1 GCA_014584635.1 Nitrosomonas eutropha
CGCGTTCGTCAGTCCGCAGAAGCGCTTGTAGCTCATGCGGTCGAGCAGTTGATACTCCATCTGCTCATCGGACAGGTTGTACAGACGCTTGAGCACCAGAATCCGCAGCATCGTCTCGGTCGGGTACGGCGGACGCCCGCCCTGCGCACTCACCGGGCGCGGTGCCACCCGATCAACCTCGGCTGCCAACGCCGCAAAGTCAATGTGCGATTCGATGTCCACCAGTGGGTCGCCCAGCGAGTCGAGCTTCTTGCGGTGATGCTCGTCAGCGAACAGGTCGGTCTTGATAGCGCTACGGGGTTTTATCATGGCAAGCTGAAAAAGAGGTCAGAAAACCGGATTTTACCAAAGGTGGGCGTGCAGAGGTTTTTCGAGGCGCCCTTTAGTTATTTCGATAAACAATTATTTGACGGGCAAATAGCCAAGTGGGTCTACCGGTTTACCCTTTTCACGTATTTCAAAATGAAGTTTTACCACTCCTCCATCAGCATTACCCATTTCAGCAATTTTCTGCCCCTTAGCAACTTTCTCTCCTTCATGCACAAAAATCCTGCTGTTATGTCCATAAGCACTCAGATAGCTATCATTATGTTTAATAATGATTAAATTGCCATATCCGCGTAAACCATTGCCACTATAAACTACGGTTCCCGAAGCTGATGCCAGGATTGGCTGCTTAAGATTACCGCCTATCCCCACACCCTTTGATTTTTCAGAATATCTGCTTACTATTTGTCCGTCTGTTGGCCATCCCCAGTTAATTCCGCTTTTATTTACACCCGCACTTGACTGGCCAGGATTTTTATCATTGCCATCGATATTGTTTTTTTGATAAGAATCAGCATTTTTTTCAGCCAGCTGCTGGGCAGATGTCACCCCAGATTGATTATTCAGCTGATCACGCGCCGAATCCGAGTAAGGCAACAAGACTCCTTTTGGTTCCATCTTAAGGGATCCAGACATACTCTCTCCTGCCTCAGCAGTGTCTGGCTGATATCCGGCTACATTTACATCTTCAGGTTGCGATATTGAAAAAAGTGCAGGCTGGGAAACAGAATTTTCCTGCTGAGAAATCGACCCTTGCATAGAAGGTGCCTGTAAATAAAGTTCCTGTCCAATTCGCAACTCTCTTGGATCTGTAATATTATTTATCTCGGCCAGCTGATTAACGTCTAAACCATGCCTGAGCGCAATGCTATACAAAGTGTCACCGCTCTGCACTGTATATGCTTTTCTATCTGAAACATCTCTTGTAACGTTATCCTCTCCACTGGAATAACGTCCAAGCTGTCGCTCAACGACTGGTGCCGGATCGGGCTTTGAAACACAAGCCCCCAAAGATAATACAAGAAATAAAAGAATTATCCGCATGAACATGGGTATCGGTTTTACGCTATTCACTACATTCAGGCTAAGCCATCGTAAAAAATGAAAGGCTTAAACTACTTAGACACAACCAGAAATATAACAATTACTTTAATCTTCTGAACCAAACTATCGCAGTGGTTTTTACTTAATTTACGGAATAAATACCTGCTATCGGTTAATTGTCCCGGGAAGCATGGGTACAAACACCACCTCGTCCAAAATTGTCTCAACAAAACCTTCAGCAGTATAGTCAATTACACAAAGATGCTGCTGCCTATCTCCTTTCGGGAACACCATCCTGCCGCCCATTGCCAATTGCTCCAGAAGCACCTCTGGTATTTCCGGAATAACTGCAGTCATTATAATTCCGTCAAATGGACCTACTTCGGGCAATCCACGCATTCCGTCTGCATGCTTCAGATAAATATTACGAATACCCAACTCACGTAACCGAATGCGAGTACGTGTCAACAAAGGGCCTATTCGCTCAATCGAATAGACTTCCTTCGCTATATTGGCCAGGACAGCTGTCTGATAGCCGCACCCCGTCCCGATTTCCATAACCTTTTCAAGAGAATTACTGCTATTATTTCGCAGCAATTCACTCATACGCCCTACAATCCAGGGGCTGGAGATTGTTTGTCCATAATTGATTGGCAACGCAACATCTTCATATGCCCGGGAAGCCAATGCTTCTTCAACAAAAAGATGACGCGGAATAGCACCCATTGCAGCCAGCACCACTTCATCTTTAACACCTTGTTCCCGTAAACGCTCAACCATACGAACTCTCGTCCGTGGTGAAGTCATGCCAATACCAGAATGGCGTACACTCACGCGCCAACTCTCCCTTGTTATTTCTTCCCGGTAAAAACCCGGGTCTCACTATTCCAGATAGCTTTTATAGAAAAACCAATTCAATAACACGCCATAAAGAGAAGGCCAGCTTTAGTGATCACAGCAATCGCTAAAAATCCAGCCAACTCTTGACATAGCCGATTTGATCATAACGTGTTAAATCTATTTGCAAAGGTGTTATCGACACCCGGTTATTCTGAAGGGCATGAAAATCCGTACCTTCACTGGCATCTTCAGCAGCACCGGCAGCACCCACCCAATACACTGTTTCCCCCCTCGGAGTTTGATACTTGATTACAGGCTCCGCTTTATGACGACGGCCCAAACGCGTTACTTCTATACCCTGCAGTTCTTTATAGGGTATATCAGGAACATTTACATTCAACAGGATAGGGATATGGAATCTGTTATCCATGAACCGTTTCACAAGATCCAGAACAATGTTCGCCGCAGTTGTAAAATTTCCACGTGAAACACTTACCAGGGACACGGCAATTGAAGGCAGGCCTAATAAAAAACCCTCGGTGGCAGCAGCTACCGTGCCTGAATAAACCGTATCATCCCCCATGTTGGCACCATCATTAATTCCTGAGATTACCATATCAGGCAATTCATCCAGCATACCGGTCACAGCAAGATGAACACAGTCTGTTGGAGTTCCATTCACATAATAGAAACCATTATGTGATTTATGCAAACTGAGCGGACGATCCAATGTAAGTGAATTACTCGCCCCGCTGCGATCACGCTCTGGAGCAACAACAGTTATATCTGCAATATCAGCAAGTACTTTTGCGAGATTAGCAATACCTGGCGCAAAATACCCATCATCATTACTGAGCAAAATGCGCATTCCTACTCTCTTTAAAAATAAGCATGTGATTGTGACCGATCGCTATGACGTACTTTTAGCAATAGCTATCTGCTTACATCCGATAATAAAATAGCTTTTAATCAGACAGACCACCATCGTGAACAGGGTATTTTTATAAAACTGGTCGGGGCGAGAGGATTTGAACCTCCGACCACTTGCACCCCATGCAAGTACGCTACCAGACTGCGCTACGCCCCGTGATTAATGATTATAACAAAGCTCTTACACCAAACCAGTTATTTGTCACCTATGCAAGTTTATTTTAGGCCATTCTTCCCCGGGATTTGCTCAGTATCCTACTGAATAATGTATACAGCGTTAACATTGAATTGAAAATACTTGAGTTTCGAGTATGTTCCGCTTTTTACTGGCGCAGGTATCTCACCCTGCGGATCAGTCTTATGGCTGTTCGCTGCGCTTGTGTTGCTCAGTTTTGCCTCGCACTACCCACCTCTCTGACCGAAATCCCGAATAGTTTTCCAGACAATACCCAGCGATAAAACGCCATATTATCCTGCACGTGTTGCTTCTCCACGATAATTAGCTTCCACCATGGATTTAAGCTTCTGGCTTGCATGAAAAGTAACCACTCTTCGCGCCGATATAGGAATTTCTTCACCAGTCTTGGGATTCCTTCCCGGGCGCTGTGGCTTGGTTCTCAATTGAAAATTTCCAAAGCCTGAAAGTTTTACACCGTCCCCCTTTTGAAGGGCTGCACGCATTTCCTCATAAAAATATTCGACAATTTCTTTTGCTTCACGCTTGTTCAAACCGATATTTTCGAATAATAAATCCGTTAACTCTGCTTTGGTTAAAGCCATATATCCACCTTTCAGTTAAAAAAACAGAGAAATGTCCAGAACCAACACCAAGGTTTTACTAAATTTGAGTCGTTACAACGAACCAAACAAGAAAGTGAAAACAGCTGCTCACAATTTTGAAATACATGGCAGATCATCTAAATGATCAAAAACACAATAATCTTCTCATCAGCTTATAACGTATCTCTGCAGATAACAGACATAACACCTGACTAACCACGTAGCGTTGCGCCAAACTCCCGGCCAAGGGTATCAACCAGCTTATTCACTGACTGATCAATTTCCTGATCAGTCAGATTTCTTTCGGTACTTTGCAATAAGATACGGAAAGCCAGGCTCTTTTTTCCCTGCGCCAAGTTTTTGCCACTATAGAGATCAAATAGAGATATCTCACTAATATTTTTGTCTTTTTCCGAGTTCATTACTTCCAGCAGCTTAATTGCGCTTACATTATTTTCCACGACTACGGCAATATCGCGCCGTACTGGCGGAAACTTTGAGAATGTTTGCATCACCGGCAGTGCTTCTCTAGTAAAAGCCGCTGTCTGCAATTCAAACAGCACCGCAGTCTGAGACAGCTGATACTTGCTTTGCCAGCGAGGATGAAGTTCCCCTATCCAGCCAATCGGTTT
>JACTML010000174.1 GCA_014584635.1 Nitrosomonas eutropha
CATCTGAATCACAGGTTAATCGCAATGAAACGGTTTTTCAGATAAAAGTCATTTACGCTGAAGAACCGTTTTTTAATCGCGCACATCATTTACTCATTCACGTCGCCGTAATATTTTTCTCCAATCCGGATACGTTCTCTGCCATTTTTTTCCCGCCAGTTATTGGTATCACGCAGTGAATAGGCACAGCCGCAGTATTCCTGCATATAAAATTTCTCCCGTTTGCTGATTTCCAGCATGCGCGCAGATCCCCCCTTCTTGCGCCAGTTATAAGTCCAATAGGTAATTCCCGGATATTTCGCAGCCGCTCTCACACCACTGCCGTTGATTTGTTCCATGTTTTTCCAGCGGGAAATACCTAGTGAGCTGGAAATGACATCAAATCCGTTTTCATAGGCATACAAAGCCGTACGCTCAAACCGCATATCAAAACACATGGTGCAGCGGATCCCTCGCTCCGGCTCCATTTCCATACCTTTGGCCCGCTTGAACCATTCATCCCGATCATAATCTGCGTCAATAAACGGAATAGCATGTTCTTCCGCAAAACGGACATTTTCATCCTTGCGCAACTCATATTCCTTGCGCGGATGAATATTCGGGTTGTAAAAAAAGATGGAAAACTCGATCCCGGAAGCCAGAATGGCTTCCATTACCTCCCCTGAACAAGGTGCACAACAGGAATGCAGCAATAATTTCTTACCATTCTCCGGCAATGCCAGTTTTTCACGTTCCATTTTGATCAGCCTGTACGTTATGACTCAACTGCTGCATTATAGACTTCTTACGATTGGCAAAAACCTGGATCGCTCTCAAAATGCGGTTATGAACAAGATCCGCTACAATCATCCGGATATGACAACAGAAAACAAGACCACGCCATGTTTACTTCTTTAAGACTCACCAACTTCAAAGCCTGGGAAGATACCGGTACGATTGCGCTAAAACCGGTAACCGTACTACTGGGCACCAATTCCTCCGGAAAATCCTCACTCATTCAAAGTTTGTTGCTGCTGAAACAAACCGCGCAATCTCCGGATCGATCCACCCATCTGAACCTGGGCGGCGATGAAATCAGCGATTTATTCAACTTTGGCAGCTTTGACGAAGTGCTGAAGCGAGGCACACGTTCTCCTCGCGAATTCTCAATCCGCTTTGCTTTTGAAACACATGCATCCTCTCAGGTGAACGCAGGTCAATTTTCCTGCAGCTATCGGCAAGCAGCAACAGGCGCCACCGTTATTCAGGAATTGGCACTGTCCACTGGGGAACACCGCTTCCGGGCAATACGCAAGGAAAAGGAAAACTATGCCATTTTTGCTGATGACAGACGGCCATGCGCCAAAGACAGCCATCTTGCGCCGGAACGCTCCATCGCGTTTCCAGCCGCAGCAATCGCCGCACTGGGCAGCAAAGGCACGTTTGTTGAAGATCTGAGCCTGGCACTTCGCCGCGAGCTGGAAAATATTTGCTACCTTGGCCCATTCCGGCGCAAACCGGAGCGCGATTATGTCTGGAATAAAACTGTACCTGGCCAGATTGAAAGCGATGGGCATCGTACAATCGATGTATTGTTAGCAGGCGCGCTGAGCAAAGATGACAAGCACAACGAAGTTTTACAGGGTATTTCTCACTGGCTGGCGCGGATGAAAGTCGCGGAGAAACTCACCATCAAGCAACTGGGACGCTCTTCCCGCTACGAAATTATGGTGCATAAAGACGGTGTTGCCGCCAACCTGCGCGATGTCGGTATTGGCATCCCCCTGATTCTGCCTGTGCTGGTCGCAGGTTATTTTGCCCCGCCCGGCAGCACTGTCATCCTGGAAGAACCCGAGATCCACCTGCACCCGCTGGCTCAGTCAGTGCTGGCAGAATTTTTTGTCACACTCAGCCGGTCACGTCATATCCAGTTTATTGTGGAAACCCATTCAGAACATCTGTTCCGCCGCATGCAAACGCTTATTGCACGCAAGGAAACATCGGCGGAGCAAATTGCCATGCTGTTTGTAGAACGAGTGGCAGACAACGCCATATTACGCAAACTGAAAGTGGATGAATTTGGCCGGGTCAGTAACTGGCCGCAATATTTCTTCGGCGATGCGCTGGGAGAAACCCGCGAACAGGCCCGGCTGATGCTCTCCCGCCAGCAGGAACGAACCAATTGAAACAACGTTACGTGATTGATACCAACGTATTGATCCTTGCCAGCGCCGCCAGCCCGACCACACCCAAGGATATTGATGCCACACCGGAAGAACCGGCATTGCAGTTGCAGGTGTGGCAATGGCTGGTCGAATTTGAAAACAGTATGGCGAGGCTAGTGCTGGATTCAGCCGGTAAAATCAAGGAGGAATACGATCGTAAACTTGGCTTCAATGATTATGGAATCCAGGTCATCATCCACAAATGGAGCACTCTGGCTGTAGATAACGTGGAAGTTCAATATGATGCTGATGGCCATGCTGTTTTGCAGCCACCGCTGGAATCAGTCGTACACGATCGGGCAGATCGAAAAATGGTAGCCGCCGCCCTGGCAGCCATGCAACAGTATGGAGAAAGCACCATCGCTTTTGCTGCTGATACGGACTGGCACGGCTGGGAACAGGCACTGATACACGCCGGTCTGTCACTGGAGCCCATTATCGAAGAATGGTCGCGCGCGAAATATACGGAAAAAATGAAAAGATAATTTGCAATACTTCAAAAGGAATCCCGATTTTGCTCAATTTAACTTACTTCGTATTATTGCAAAGCATTTGCACTCACTATATGAAACACCATGTCTGAATTCTTTCGTTTCCCCAACACGCCTCATCTGCTCTGGCTGGGACAGGGTCTGCCCCGGGATGACAAGATTTTATCCAATCAGGAAATCGCTACGCTCCTGCAAGATGAAGTGCTGATCGAGGAAAAACTGGACGGCGCCAATCTGGGTATTTCCCTGGATAACCAAAATGAGCTGCGCGCACAAAACCGGGGCCAATACCTGCCACAGCCTTTCTCCGGCCAGTTTTCCCGTCTGAACAGCTGGCTGGGGCAGCATGGAGAAACCCTCAAGCAAACTCTGACACCAGAGCTTATTCTGTTTGGAGAATGGTGCGCAGCGAGACATTCGCTTGACTATAACCAGCTGCCCGACTGGTTTTTACTGTTTGATGTATATGACCGCAAAGCCGGCAAATTCTGGAGCGTCGAACGACGCAATGCGCTGGCACAAGCGCTTAATTTTACTACCGTACCTCTGCTGAAACGCACCAGGATCACATGCGATCAGCTTGTTGAGTTGCTGGATGATACGCAAAGCCGCTATCGCAATGGCAAGATTGAAGGGATTGTCATCCGCAGCGATTCTCCACTCTGGTGTGAAAATCGGGCCAAGCTGGTCAACCGTGAATTCGTCCAGGCGATTGAAGATCATTGGCGCAGCCGGGCAATTGAATGGAATCTGGTCAAGCCTTGAGCTGCAAAGTACAAAACATGAACAATCGTTTCAAATTCAGCAATAGCATCAGAAAACTGTGCTCAGCCCATGTCTGATCTGAAAGACCCCAGAGTATTATTTGCCGCTGAGCGCACTTTGCTTGCCTGGAACCGCACCAGCCTGTCGCTGATTGCATTTGGCTTTGTGGTGGAGCGCTCGGGAAAACTGGCTCTGGCTATTTCTCCGGGGATTATCAGCCCGGATCAAATGATGGGGATGTTATGGCTTGGTCTGGCCTTCATCATACTGGGTGCAGTTGCCTCAGTCTTTTCCGCTCACCAGTACGCGGTTGTGCTGCGAACGCTGACACCGCATGAATTCCCGCCAGGCTACGCTGCAAAATGGGGATTGCTGATCAACCTGGCGGTTGCCATACTGGGTTTGATACTGGCACTGGCACTCTGGCTATGGCGCTTGTACTGAACAGCACCACAGCCCGCCAGGCATTCCGAGCTTATCCCACCTCGCCCATGGAAATTCCCAGCGCTGCCGCAACCCCTTCTGCGTAGGCTTTGTCAGCATTCAGACAATGGATAATATGCCTGAGCTGGACTTCACGAGGAGCTTCAGCGATAGAACGCGCTGTATTATCGAATAACACTTGCTGTTGCGCCGGGCGCATCAACCGGAACAGATTGCCCGGCTGCGTGTAGTAATCCTCATCTTCGCGATGGTTCCAGTGAGCAGCTGCTCCCTCCAGCGCCAGGGGAGGCTCCGCATAGCCGGGTTGCTGCTGCCATTCATGATAGCTGTTCGGCTCATACCCCAGTGTGCTGCCATGATTACCATCAACACGCATGGCACCATCGCGGTGATAATGATGAAACGGGCAGCGAGGCGCATTAACCGGAATCTGCGAGTGATTGACTCCCAAACGATAACGCTGCGCATCGCCATAAGAAAACAAGCGACCCTGCAGCATTTTATCCGGTGAGAAACTGATACCCGGTACGACATTTGCCGGATTGAATGCAGCTTGCTCAACTTCGGCAAAATAATTATCTGGATTACGGTTCAATTCCATCACGCCCACTTCGATCAGCGGATAATCTTTATGCGGCCAGACTTTGGACAGATCAAACGGATTATAGGAGAGACTGGCCACATCGCTTTCCGGCATAACCTGTACAAATAATGTCCAGCGAGGAAACTCACCGCGCTCGATACTTTCATACAAATCACGCTGATGACTTTCCCGGTCCTTGCCGATCAGCGCTTCTGCTTCAGCATCGGTCAGATTTTTGATTCCCTGCTGTGTTCTGAAATGAAATTTCACCCAATGCCGTTCCTGCTGCGCATTGATGAAACTGAAAGTATGGCTGCCAAAGCCATGCATATGCCGATACGATGCCGGAATACCCCGATCACTCATGACAATGGTAATCTGGTGCAAGGCTTCCGGCAGCAATGTCCAGAAGTCCCAGTTATTGCGCGCACTGCGCAGATTGGTACGAGGATCCCGTTTTACAGCATGATTCAGATCCGGAAATTTCAGTGGATCACGCAGAAAAAACACCGGAGTGTTATTTCCCGCCAGATCCCAGTTGCCTTCTTCTGTATAGAACTTGATGGCAAAACCACGGATATCCCGTTCGGCATCCGCCGCTCCTCGTTCCCCCGCCACGGTGGAAAAGCGAACGAACAATTCTGTTTTTTTGCCAATCTCTGAGAAGATTTTTGCCTTCGTGTAACGGGTAATATCATGCGTTACGGTGAAGGTACCGTACGCACCGGAACCTTTGGCGTGCATTCTGCGCTCAGGAATCACCTCGCGATCAAAGTGCGCCAGTTTCTCCAGAAACCAGATATCCTGCAGCAGCATTGGGCCACGCTCTCCAGCTGTCATGACATTCTGGTTATCCGGAACAGGAGCACCCGCGCTGGTTGTCAGTTTCTTGTTGCTATCGCCCATTTTCTCTCCTTGCTGAGGTTGTCTATCAGGCTACTTTCTTCCACCACTTACTGCAGATTTGCTGACTATCCGGCGAAATCTTCTTATCGCAAGAAACACAATGATGACGATAACAGGTATTGCAATACCCGTCGCCAGTTCTATATCAATACCCAGTCCGGCAGCCTTGGCCGCTTTCAGACCATAACCCGTGATACCAAGCAGATAATAACTCAGCACAACCACGGACAACCCTTCCACTGTCTCCTGCAAGCGTAATTGCAGGTGGGCACGGGTATCCATGGATTTGAGCAGATCACGGATCTGCGATTCCATTGAAATATCCACCCGGGTACGCAGCATGGAAGTTGCGCGTTCCACCCGCAACGACAGCGTATCAAGCTTGGAGCGCACCAGATCAAACGTGCTCATGGCTGAGGTAACCCGCTGCTTTCTAAACTCGTACAGCATCTGCAGCCCTTCGATGCGTTCTTCGCGCAACTCAGTAATCCGCTGCTGCATGATGATGTGATAAGTATGCGATGCGCTGAAGCGATGGCTGGACTGGGCCGATATTTTTTCGATCTCTGTCGCCAATGCTGTCAGCTTTACCAGCAGCCGCTGTTCATCTTCGATCGAGTTGGGCCCGGTATTGGTCGTCATCAGTCCGATCAGCTGTTCCCCGTATTGTTCCAGCTGGGGAATAATTTCGCGCGTCATGGACAACGGCAAAATAGTGAGCATACGATAAGTCTCAATCTCCAGCAGGCGCTGCACCAGCCGGCCAACCTGGCGACTGCGCAGATTGTCATCATGTACCAGAAAACGGGTGAATCCATCCGGATGGATCTGGTTATCACTCCAGACACTGGCGCTGCCAGCCGAAACTTTGGAACCAATGACCGTGTTGGATGAAAACAAGGTGGCCAGTTCACTCATACTGCGGCCGGGCCGCCTGCGATCTTCCAGCGCAATATGCGTTGCAACCAGCAATTCTCCGGGCAACTTTGCCAGCCATTCCGCGGGAACATAGGTAATGGCGGGCCGGGCGAAAGGTTCGTCAAATGGGCCTTCCCGATAGAAGGTATAGGTAGAATATTCTGTATGCCGCTCCCAGCGCAAATGAAAATCGCCCAGTTCAACACTCAGCTGATCAAAAGCACCATTAAGAATCCGGACGCCAAAATGTTCGCACAATTCAATCACCAGTCCGCGTTCCCTGCTTACCCACTGCCGATCCGAAAGCAAGACCAGAAGTGAAAGCTGCAACGGAATGTTGACCAGTTCGTAGACATCCGCATTCAGTTCGTCATGCAACATCTTCCGCTCGAAATATTCCGGAATATCTACCAGCCCGCTTTTTAATGAAGTATCAGCCATCGGTCCCCAAAATTTTTATTGTATTCACTCCGGAAACCTGGCAACAGCCTGATTTCCGGCAAATAAAGCAATGCTGCAGAAAGAATATATGCGATTCTGGCGCCCGGTGATGCTGTCATCATATCGGCCAATGCCGCTACAGCCAGCGCAGGTAAACAAATATATCCTAATGAATAACGCGGTAGTGATTGTTTTTTCCGCCAATTCATCACACACCATAGACATGATATGTACGCAGATCGGAAATTGAGGCCACATTCTGGCAAAACAGTATGAAAACGCTTCAGAGAAGGAAACACGCGGCACGATTGCTACAGTTTCGCTTCGATAAACTTCCATTCCGATGGATCGACTGGTGTAATGGACAACCGGTTACCCTTTTGCAGGATACGCATACTGCTTAATTCAGGATAACTTCTTAATTCCTTGAGCGGGAGCAGCCGGGTTTTTCTGAGCAGTCGAATTTCAACATTAAACCAGCGTGGATTCTCGCGCGTAGCTTTCGGGTCATAATACTTGCTGGCGGGATCAAACTGGGTTTCATCAGGATAAGCAAGCCGGGAAACTTCTGCGATGCCGGCAATCCCCGGCTCAGGACAGCTTGAGTGATAGAAAAAAACCAGATCACCCATCTGCATCTGGTTACGCATAAAATTACGCGCCTGGTAGTTACGCACGCCATCCCAGGCAGTGGTTTGCTCCGGCATTGCGGCAAGCTTATCGATGCTCATTTCCGATGGTTCAGATTTCATCAGCCAGCAGCGCATGCTTTTGAGGGGAAATTTTAAGAAAAAACTGCTGATTAAGTAAGAGGATCCCCGCGAGTGCCGTCAGGTTACTATCTTGAACCTCAGGTTCAAGAGTGGCCGCCCGCCGGCCACATCAGGCGCGCTCTGTAAACAAAGTGCGCACAACAGCGACCATCTGGCTGGCAGCCAGGTACAAAGAATTGGTTCAAAGAATGTGAACCTTAACAAACACCGCAGGGAATAAACTCATTGGGACTGATGCAGTATAAACGAATTTATTCATGATTCGCCTATTCCGTAAAACATATCAGTCAACCTGAATTTCAATTATTTGATTTTACGCTTAAACGCCGGCATGTCAAAATCATGCTTTCCTGTCACGCCCGATAGCAATCGCAGAAAATCCGGGAGCCGGAGAGCAATGATTACTTTGCCCCAATCAGGCAATCTTCAATCTTGCCGCCCTTAGCCAGGTATTCTTTCAACCATTTCGGCCTGGCGCCACCACTCCACGTTTGGCTCGGGTCATTCGGGTTGGCATACCGTGGTATACGCTTTTTGCTGTTACCCGCCAGCCCCAGTTCACTCGCTGTAAATCCGTAAACCTGAATGGTTTTCCTGATTTCCCTGAGTGCATCCTTACGTTTGCTTTCGAGCAATTCCTTTTTTCTGGCTTGCAGTGCTGCAATCTGATCATCGATACCCTGAATTTCTTCAAGACTACTCATTATTTCTCACCATCCATATTTATAATTTTCCAAAGTATAACAATCATACCAATTTCACCTGATACTGCCTTCCTCGATTGAAATCTTGAACAGGTTCTCAATCGAAGTGTGCAGTATTCACGCAGTAATATTTGCGATTTGTTATCATTATCATCAGCTTACTGCATAAATCGGCAGAATAAAAATAAACACGAAATAAAGCAGGCCAGAATACAAAATATTTTTGCAGATGACCTGTCAGGCAAGCGCATAAAAATACCGTAAGCAACCCACTGATATTTACATCGGCATGAAATGTCAACTGATGGATTAAACTCCTTTAATCAGGAGAATATTTTCAAAATATCCTCAGTATAATCTCAGCAATTTGTGGCTGTTTCAGGGGTTCTGTCTGTCAGGATATGAACAGCCTGATTGCTTCAGTAATCCGGTAATCATTTTCCCGGTTATCCATCGCATACGGCTGTTACCCGGTCAAATAACTGTGCAATAAATTATCGGGTAGCCGATTGTTACACTTACCCTGCCGGCAACCCGGTAATATTCATACTGTTTAATTGTTTACCTGAAGATGAATAGTGAAACGCTCCTTCTTCTCCTGATACTGCTGCCTTTTGCCGGAAGCGCTCTGGCAGCACTGTTGCCTGCCAATGCCCGCAATACGGAAGCATGGCTGTCGGGATGCGTAACAATCACTGCACTTGCAATCACTATCTGCCTTTATCCATCCATTTCAGAAGGAGAAATACTTCGCTATGAAATTGAATGGCTGCCCGCAGCGGATCTGAATTTCACGCTCAGAATGGATGGCTTCGCCTGGATGTTTTCAATGCTGGTTACCGGTATCGGTTTTCTTGTAGTGCTCTACGCGCGCTATTACATGTCTCCTGAAGATCCGGTTCCACGTTTTTTCTCCTTTCTGCTGGCTTTTGCCGGCGCCATGCAAGGAGTCGTTATCGCCGGGAACCTGATCTTGCTGGCGATTTTCTGGGAACTGACCAGCATTTTTTCGTTCCTGCTGATCGGTTACTGGCATCACAATGCAGCTGCGCGGGATGGCGCACGCATGTCATTGATCATCACCGGAACCGGCGGGCTTTGTCTGCTCGTCGGATTGATCCTTATCGGCTACATTACAGGCAGCTACGATCTTGATCACGTACTGGCCACAGGCAATACCGTTCGGGAGCATGAACTGTATGTTCCGGTACTCGTCCTGATTCTGCTGGGGGCGCTGACCAAAAGCGCACAGTTTCCGTTTCATTTCTGGCTGCCCAACGCAATGGCGGCCCCTACGCCGGTATCGGCCTACCTGCACTCAGCCACCATGGTCAAGGCCGGTGTATTTTTGCTGACCCGATTATGGCCAGTACTCTCCGGTACCGATGAGTGGTTTTTATTGTTGGGGCTGGCCGGCATGAGCTCGCTGCTGCTCAGTGCCTACTTCGCTATCTTTCAGCAGGACCTGAAAGGGTTGCTCGCTTACTCAACCATCAGCCATCTTGGCCTGATTACAACACTGCTTAGCTTTGGCAGCCCGCTGGCTGCGGTTGCCGCAATTTTTCACATGTTAAACCACGCTACGTTTAAGGCTTCCCTGTTCATGGCTGCCGGGATCATTGATCACGAAGCGGGAACACGCGACATGCGCAAGCTGAGCGGACTGTTCCGCTACATGCCAATTACTGCCACGCTCGCCATGGTAGCCAGCGCTGCCATGGCAGGTGTGCCGCTGCTCAACGGTTTTTTGTCCAAAGAAATGTTCTTTGCCGAAACTCTGGGGCAACACTCCGGCTCCGCACTGGATAACATATTGCCCTACGTTGCCACAATCGCCGGCGCCTTTTCAGTCACCTATTCCATACGCTTTATCCACACGGTCTTTTTCGGAGACAAACCACGAGAGCTCCCCCGCAACCCGCACGAACCTCCGCGCTGGATGCGCTTGCCCATTGAATTTCTGGTACTGGCCTGCCTGGTTATCGGCATCATTCCCAGCATGACTGTCGGCCCTTATCTGCATACTGCCGTCACTTCGGTATTGCGTGAATACACCCCTCTGTACAGTCTGGCGATATGGCATGGTATCAATACCCCCCTGATCATGAGTACGACAGCACTTGTCAGTGGAATACTGCTCTATCGGGTTCTACAAAACTATCTCACGCAAAGCGAAGATGGCCCGCCGGGTATACGACAACTCAAGGGGCAACGGATTTTTGAACGTTCACTGGTTGCGCTCTCCTGGCGATGGGCGCGCTGGATGGAAAATCTTTTAGGGACACAGCGTTTACAACCACAACTGTTTTTAGTCGTTTTTATCGCACTGCTCATGGGCAGCTGGCCGTTTCTCAAAACAGGACTTGTTCTTAATCCGGCAGCCAATACCGCAATAGATCCGGTTTTTGCAGTTCTCTGGGGAATCGGCATTGCCTGCGCACTTAGTGCGGCATACCAGGCTAAATATCATCGCCTGGCCGCATTGATCCTGATGGGGGGTGCAGGTCTGGTTACCTGCATTACTTTTGTCTGGTTCTCCGCACCTGATCTCGCAGCAACTCAGCTGGTGGTTGAAATTGTAACGACTGTCCTGATCCTGCTGGGGTTACGCTGGCTGCCCAAAAGACTGGAACAGGTGGATAACGCCACCACATTGACCGCACGAACACGCCGGCTGCGAGATTTCATACTGGCAGTTGGTTGTGGCACAGGCATGGCGCTCATTGCCTACACAATCATGACCAGTGAAAAATTAACAGAATCCATCGCCGGATTCTTTCTGGAACACGCTTATTCAGAAGGCGGGGGACACAATGTCGTTAATGTGATTCTGGTTGATTTTCGCGGTTTTGATACATTCGGGGAAATTACGGTACTGGGCATTGTCGCGCTGACTGTGTATGCGCTGCTGAGACGCTTTCGGCCAGCTCCGGACAGTATAGAAATTCCTGAACAGCAACGCATACAAAACGATTTCGACGATCGCCACCCTGATCGCAAGATTGGGGAAACAGTACACGATTACCTGATGATACCCGCTGTTCTCATGCAATGGATGTTTCCGTTTATCATCCTGCTGACCGTTTATTTTTTCCTGCGCGGCCACGATTTACCGGGAGGCGGATTTGCCGCTGGTGTCATCCTGGCGATTGGCTTTCTGCTGCAATACCTGGCCAGCGGCACGCGCTGGGTGGAAAGCCATCTGCGTATCCTGCCGCTGCGCTGGATGGGCCTGGGGCTGCTGCTGGCCGCACTGACCGGAACAGGCTCCTGGTTATTTGGATTTCCTTTCCTGACATCCTACGCCACCCATCTGGAAATACCCATGATCGGCACAATCCCCATAACAACTGCCTTGTTTTTTGATCTGGGCGTACTTTTGCTGGTAGTCGGCGCAACCGCCCTGATGCTGATCGCCATTGCTCACCAATCGATTCGCAGTCATCGTGTGCAAGCCAGCGAATCTGCCAAAACAGGTGAGGACGGCTGATGGAGCTGATTTTGTCCCTTGGTATTGGCATATTGGCTGGTTCTGGCGTGTGGCTGCTGCTGCGCCCGCGCACCTATCAGGTTATTATCGGACTGGGATTGCTTTCCTATGCGGTCAATCTGTTTATTTTCAGCGTTGGTCGATTGGTTATGAACAATCCGCCTGTTACACAGGCCGGCGCCCAGGTTGATTCAGCCACCTTCGCTGATCCGGTGCCCCAGGCATTAATTCTGACAGCCATCGTTATCGGCTTTGCCACAACAGCACTGTTCCTGGTGATCCTGCTGGCTGCACGCGGCCTGACGGGAACTGATCACGTGGATGGCAAGGAGCCGGATCGATGAGATTTTCTCCGGAACACCTTGTTATTGCGCCCGTACTGATCCCGCTCATTGCTGGTGCATTGCAACTTTTCCTCGACGATCGCGGGCGCAAACTGAAGGCAACTCTGTCTGTTCTGGCAACTGTTGCCTTGCTGATCATCTCGGTTTGGCTGTTACGTTTCACCTATGTAAACAGTCATGCGAGCGCAGGAAAAATTACAGTTTATCTGCTTGGTAACTGGCCGCCTCCATTTGCAATCAACCTGGTACTGGATCATCTGTCGGCCATGATGCTGACCCTGACCGCCACGCTCGCCCTGCCCGCCCTGATATTTTCACTGGGACGCTGGCACAAATCCGGAGCGCACTTTCACACCCTGTTTCTGTTGTTACTAATGGGCTTGAATGGAGCATTTCTGACTGGAGATCTGTTCAATCTGTTTGTATTTTTCGAGATCATGCTGGCAGCCTCTTACGGACTGGTACTGCACGGATCCGGTTTGCTGCGCGTAAAAGCCGGACTGCACTATATCGCCATCAACCTTGTTGCATCCTTCCTGTTTCTGATCGGAGTGGCGCTGATTTATGGTGTCACCGGCACGCTTAACATGGCTGATCTTGCATTGAAAATTCCGCAGATCAGCGCATCCGGCTACATGCTGCTGGAATCCGGCGCGGCTGTTTTAAGCGTGGCTTTTCTGATCAAGGCGGGAATGTGGCCCCTGAGTTTCTGGTTGCCGGCAACCTACGCCGCAGCGCCCGCACCCTCTGCTGCTATCTTTGCCATCATGAGCAAGGTTGGCATTTACGTACTGCTGCGTCTGACACTGCTTTTCTTTGGAAACAACCCTGATTTTCCAGATGGGCCAGGAGCACAAATACTATTGTACGGAGGGCTGGCAACCATTGGCTTTGGTACTGTCGGCGTCCTCGCTTCACAAACCCTGGGACGATTTGCCGGTTTTTCGGTACTGGTTTCTTCCGGCACACTGCTGACCAGTATCGGCCTGGTGCAAACCGGGGTCACTGCCGGCGCATTGTTTTACCTTGTCAGCTCGACGCTGGCAATCAGTGCATTGTTCATGCTGATTGAACTGATCGAAAGAGGACAGAATATGGCAGCCAGTGTGCTGGCAGTTACCATGGA
Organism: Nitrosomonas eutropha; assembly: GCA_014584635.1. Classification (GTDB taxonomy): domain Bacteria; phylum Pseudomonadota; class Gammaproteobacteria; order Burkholderiales; family Nitrosomonadaceae; genus Nitrosomonas; species Nitrosomonas eutropha_B. Next base: position 13,190 of record JACTML010000174.1, read on the forward strand.
AGCCTTTGGTTACCAGGATGAGGAAACAGAAAATGAGGAAATCGTCGGAGTAGCTATTCCTCGAACCATTGCTGTACTCGGCACCTGCTTTGCAGCCTGCGCTATTTTACTGATCGGCTTGCCGCCACTTTCAGGCTTTATTGCCAAATTTGTTATTCTGTCCGCATTGTTCAGCCCTGATACCGCCAGCCAGGCAACCGATATTACCGCGATATCGTGGGGGTTCACGGCACTGCTGATTCTTTCCGGGCTCGCCACACTGATTGCCATGAGTCGCTCCGGTATCCATACCTTCTGGGCGCCTTCGGTTGATACCATGCTGCCACGGGTGCTGCTGATTGAAATTCTGCCGATTGCAGCCCTGCTGGGTGTGACACTGGTATTGACCATACAGGCCGGGCCGGTCATGCGATTTATGGAAGCGACAGCAACCAGCCTGCACGCGCCACACCCTTATATTGAAAAGGTAATGAATACGCCACGTGCAACGGTGTTATCACAACCGGAGGAGCAGGTGGAATGAGCAGGCTGCTTCCTTACCCGCTGCTTGTCATTTCACTGATTATTACCTGGCTGTTGCTGGCAGGCTTTTCGTTCGGCCAGCTTTTGCTTGGTTCAATCATCGCTCTGATTGCAGCCTGGACCCTGGCTGCTCTAAGACCAGCGAAACCACGAATCAAGCGCTGGGATCTGCTACCCAAATTGTTCGCAATCGTGTTTTACGATATTGTGCGTTCCAATATTGCTGTTGCCAGTATCATCCTGCACGGGGGCAAACGGATCGGGAAATCAAATTTCATGACTATTCCGCTGGATTTACGCGATCCTACCGGACTGGCTTGCCTGGCTATCATTATTACGAGCACTCCCGGCACCATCTGGGTTGATTACAATTCGGCACGCAGCGTCCTGACACTGCATATTTTTGACCTGGTTGACGAAGCTGCCTGGCTGAACCTGATCAAGAATCGTTATGAATACCTGTTACGAGAAATATTCGAATGAGCATTGTTATACTTTTCTGGGCCGTCACAATTGCACAAATCGCGCTGGTCATTGCCATGGCACTGGCAGCAGTTCGCATAATCAGAGGACCGCACGCCCAGGATCGCGTGCTGGGGCTGGATACGCTCTACTGCAATGCCATGTTATTGATGCTGGTTTTCGGCATACGCACCGGAAATTCACTGTATTTTGAAATTTCGCTGATCATCGGAGCGCTGGGTTTTGTCGCAACGGTAGCGCTTGCCAAGTTTCTGATGCGCGGGGAGGTTATCGAATGAATCAGGCGACCAATTTACCTGAGTGGGCTGCGCTGCTCATTGCTGTCTTTCTGATTATTGGCGCCGGATTGACCCTGATCGGTTCTTTCGGACTCTATCGCCTGCGCAGTTTCTATGATCGTATCCACGCACCAACATTGGGAACCAGCTGGGGAACTGCTGGCATTGTGATCGCTTCCATAATCTATTTCAGCGCGATAGAAGCACAGCTTGTGCTGCATCAATTGCTCATTGGTGCATTCGTAACGGTGACCACACCTGTAACCTTTATATTGCTCAGTCGCGCCGCGCTGTACCGCGACCGGGCAAAAAACAGCCCGGAGGTTCCGCCATTGGATCTACCAGACAACACCCCGGCACCCATTCCCCAAAATGAACAGACTGTTCACCACGACGACACATCTGCTGGAAAACCATAATCAGCTTGTCACGGATAAACCGGCTGTTTTATTTCCTCAGTACCTGTAACGGCGGTTGGGACAAGGTTGCACGTGTTCCAATCAAACCAAATGCGGTCACCCCAATTATGCTGACCAGCACGCCTGATACCCCGATCCATGGGCTGGGTGAATACGCAATGTGTAATGCGTACTTGCCAATCAGGTGACCCAGCACACTGGCGCCCGCTGCCGCAAAAAGACCGGCCAGCGCCCCAAGCACTGCAAATTCCACCGCCCATGCGCGTGCGAGCTGCTGCTTTCTTGCCCCGAATGTGCGAAAAACCGCAGCTTCATAAATTCTTTCGTCCTGGGTCGAGGCAATCGCCGCATACATAACAGCGAATCCCGCCAGCAACGTAAACAGGAATACAAACTCAATTGCATGCGTCACCTGTCCAACCATGCTTTGAACACGTTCAATGACACTCGCCACGTCGATAATCAGGAAATTTGGAAACAGGCGCGTCAGTTCCTGCATGACAGAAGCTTTATCGGGCGGTAAATAAAAACTGGTAATGTAGCTGGCAGGATAATTGTCAAGCAAACCAGGACGGACTACGGCAAAAAAATTCACGTGGAATGTATCCCAGTCCACCTTGCGCAAACTTGTAATGGTTGCCGTGAAATTGCCGCCGCCCGTGTAAAAACCGAGGCGATCTCCCAGCTTCAGACCAAGCGTTTCAGCAAACCCTTCTTCCATTGACAGCTCATGTTCAGAAGGATCCGCTGCTTCGCTCCACCAATGTCCAGCCACAATTTCGTTATCCGATTGCAGCGTATCTGTCCAGGACAGATTGAATTCACGGTTGATCAGCTGCTTGGCGCGCGGATCAGGATACTCATCAAGATTTATTGCCCGGTCGTTTATCTGCAGCAACCGGCCACGCACCATCGGAAAAACTTGCGGGCGGGGAATAGCGTGCTCATCAAAAAACGCCATTAACTGTTCCTGCTGATCCGGTTGAACGTTGACCAGAAACCGATTAGGCGCATTTTCCGGCAAACGGGCCTGCCAATCCTGGAGCAAATCATTGCGCGTCAGGGTCAATGTCAACAGTGCCATCAACCCCAGTCCCAGCGCAGTTGCCTGTATCAGACTGGAGACGGCTCGTCTGCGGATATTGGCCAGCCCGTAACTCCACGGACCGGAACCAGCCGGGCGTGTCAGCAGAAACAGCTTGATCAGCAACCAGCCAAACAGGCCAAACAGGATAACGGCCAGCAGAAAGCCCAGCATGATCATGATTCCCAGCTTGAACGATCCGGCTTTCCAGACGAACAGCACCGCCAGTACGGCCGTTCCAAACGCGTAACCAGCCAGACTGTGCATATTGGCCAGCTCCAGATCACGCCGAATCACGCGCAATGCAGGAACCTGCCGTAAATTTAAAAGTGGCGGTAAAGCAAAACCCAGTAATAACACCATACCGGTTAATATTCCCTGAACAGCAGGCAGAATACCCGTTGACGGCAATGCAATTTCCATCAGTTTTTCCAGCCAGTACGACAGAAATTCCTGAGCAAAGATGGCAAGCAAACACCCCAGCAGGCTCGCAGCCATACCCAGCATAATGAAGTAGTACGAATACAGGCGTAATAAATCAGATTCAGTTGCCCCCAAGCAGCGCATGACCGCACATCCATCCAGATGACGCTGTATAAAGCGGCGGATGGCCAGCGCAATCGCAGCGGCAGCCACCACCACACTGGCCAATGCTGCCAGGTTCAGGAATTTTCCGGCGCGATCCAGTGCTGAGCGAATTTCCGGACGCGCCTCCTGAATACTGACAACACGCTCACCGGGAGACAGCCTGTTTTTAACCCAAAGTTTGAATTTTTTTACCTGCGGCTCCTCCCCTGCCACCAGAAGCTGATAACTGATCCGACTACCAGGCCGAATCAGTTGCGTGGCCGCCAGATCTTTCTCGTTCATCAACAGTCTGGGATTCATGCTGACAAAACCGACAGAATGATCCGGTTCGCTTTCCACCAGAGACATAATCGTCATTTCAGTGGCGCCCACCTCGATTTTGTCACCCAGCGTTGCATGTAACGCATCCATGACCTTTTCATCCACCCAAACTGTTCCAGGCTCAGGAATTCCCCGGGCAATACGCTCTTCTCCTGTTGAAGGATCAGCCAGTTTCAACTCTCCCCGCAACGGATAACCCGGTGCTACTGCCTTGATACTCGTCAAAACACTGTCATCGCCAAAACTGACCATACTGGGAAATCTGACCAGATGTGTAGTGCTCAACCCGATTTGATTTGCATATTCGGCATAGGTTAGCGATACAGGATTGTCGGAAGTGATCAGCAGATCCCCGCCCAGAAGCTGATTGCTTTCCAGCACCAGTGCTCTTTGCACCCGATCCGAGAAAAAACTGACGGTAGCCACACTGCTCACCGCTATCACAAGCGCAAGCGTAAGAATATGCAGTTCTCCCGCGCGCCAATCCCGTAACAACATACGCAGAGACAGCTTGACTATGTTCATCCTAAACAACCTCAGCCAAATAAATTGAAACGGGGATAACCGGATACCCCAAAAACTGATTTTTGCAGCAATTCATCAGACTACAGCCCGACCGGCGACCAGCTCGATCACCCGGGAGCAGCGGGCAGAGAGATTTTTGTCGTGTGTTACCAGAACAAGTGTGGTGCCCTGCTCCCGGTTAATCTGAAACATCAGATCAATAATCTGGGCACCGGTTGCTGCATCAAGATTGCCGGTAGGTTCATCGGCAAACAGCATTTTGGGGTGTGTAACAAAAGCACGCGCAATCGCCACCCGTTGCTGTTCCCCGCCGGAAAGCTGTCTGGGATAATGCCCGGTTCTTTCTTTCAGCCCCACCCGCACCAGCCAGTTATGCGCAATTTCCCGGGCACTGTCAGTACCTGACAACTCCAGTGGCAGCATGACATTCTCCAGCGCTGTCAACGACGGTAACAACTGAAACGACTGGAACATGAATCCCAATAACCTGCCACGCAAAATGGCACGCTCATCTTCGTTCAGTTTAAAAATATCTTCGCCATCCAGAAAAACGGTACCTTGGGTCGGTATATCCAGCCCGGCCAGCAAACCAAGTAACGTTGATTTACCCGAACCGGAAGTACCAACGATAGCGATGGATTCTCCCGTGCTGACTTGCAGATTGATATCCTGCAAAATAACCAGCTTGTCTTCCCCTGTATACACCTCTCTGGTTAAATTATTGACCTGTATGATAGGCTGCTCGTTATCGCTCACAGGAGCCACTTGTTCAACAGCCAACTTTCTTGCCATGAAAAAACTATTGTTTGTCATATTATGTTTATTTGGTATTTTTCCATTTCATTCAGCCTGGTCAGGAACAGACACCAAAATCATGGTGCTGGGAGACAGCCTGTCCGCAGGATACGGACTACCCTCAGGAACCGGATGGGTAAATTTACTGGAACGGCGATTACAGGATCAATCCGCTGATTATAAAGTGATCAATATCAGCATCAGCGGGGAAATTACCTTGGGCGGGCGCAAACGGATAGAACAGGCACTTAAAAGTAATGAACCGGATATTGTCATCGTTGCACTGGGAGCAAATGACGGTTTACAGGGTCACTCAATTTCATCCATTTATGAAAATCTGGAGGCGATTATCCTGACCTGCAAGCAGTACAAAGCCACCCCACTTCTGATCAGCATGCAATTACCACCCAATTATGGCATAAGTTATACACGAAAGTTTCACGATCTCTACTCCCGTTTGGCCAGGAAAGAGCATCTGCAACTGGCGCCATTTCTTATGGAAGGCTTTGGCGATCAGCCTGAATTCTTCCAGCCTGACGGCATTCATCCCACAGCCCAGGCTCAGGAAAAAATGCTTGATAACATCTGGCCTGCATTAATTTCTGTATTAAAGTCACGGCAGGTACAATCATTCACTATCAGCAAACATTCGGCTAATACTATTACTGCCATAACAGATAAAAACAAAATCAGACTACTCCATCACCCAGATCAAGATCTTTCATAAAAACCTGCAATTCATCCGGAAGGGGGGCTTCCAGACACAAAGAATCCCCCGTAACAGGATGTGAACAGACGAATACCGAGGCATGCAGAAACATGCGTCTTAGTGCAAATCCCCTTTCATTCTCCTTTTGCAGCTGTTTATTCAACCCGAAATCACCATATTTATCATCCCCTGCAATGGGAAATCCGATATGCGCCAGATGCACACGAATCTGGTGAGTACGGCCGGTCTTGAGTTCAGCGCCCAGCAAACTGAAATCTTTCCAGGTTTTCTGCAAGGTAAACAGCGTATGCGCCTGTTGTGTCCCGGTACAGTTATTTTGATCAGTAACGACCGCCACGCGCCGCTCTCCCTCTGCAGTCAGATATTTGTGCAAGGGTAGACGAACATTCTGTACCGGATTTTTCCATACTCCGCGAACCAGTGTCAGGTAATGCTTCCGAACTGCTCCTTCACGAATCTGTCTGTGCAATTCCAGCAGAGATTGCCGTTTTCGGGCAAGCAGCAATACACCGGACGTTTCACGATCAAGACGATGTACCAATTCCAGAAATTTCCAATCCGGATGCTGCTTGCGTAATTGTTCAATCACGCCGTAGCTGACACCGCTTCCGCCATGCACTGCGGTTCCGGCCGGCTTATTGATCGCCAGCAGATAGTCATCCTGGTACAGAACATCAAATTGTTCTGCCCGATAGGGTATCTGGCGCGGTGCCGGTTTCATAAATTTGAAAACAGGCGGAATACGCACTTTGTCATGCAGCAATAAACGATAGCTTGCATCGATACGTTTACTGTTGACACGTACCTGCCCGCTACGAAGCAATTGATAAATATGACGTTTGGGTATATCCTTAAGCAATTTGGCGAGAAAATTATCAATACGCTGCCCTTCAGCCGTTTCATCAACCTGTTTAACAACCGCATGTTCCGCTATAATGCCCGGCATAATTTTCTCTTTACCGGGTGCCCTGCTTTTACCTATACTTTTCAAACCCGAATTCCTGTAAACCTGTTTTTTCACCATGAAACAACTGCATGGTCTGTTAAGAAGTCATATGCCCGGAACTCTGTTTTCATATACTGGATAAGCTCAGTGTCCGGCTGGTTAATATCGCTCACCATACTTAACAAGTAGCGATGGTAATTAATTTGCGCGCTCGACATACACTTAGATTCAAGTTCCTGATTTCATATTCTGGTACATGGAATATGTTCTCTGCTGGCTCTGTTTCTCGCTCATTTTTAACCCGGCCAGCCCGGGAATCAAAATGCCGGGTGATCACCATTAAACAATTATTGATTGGTCAGTCTCAAAGGATATCGCAACCATTATCCATGCTGTGTCCACTACCCGGACTGCAAACAAATCTGTGCAAAAAATATCAGAAAGCCACACTGTCAGTGAACGAAAGGTTTACCCGTACACCGAGCGCGGGAGACACTAAATGAAACGCATGTTATTCAACGCGACTCAGCCCGAAGAGCTGCGGGTCGCTATTGTAGATGGGCAGAAGCTCATTGATATCGATATTGAAACACTGGGAAAAGAACAGCGCAAAAGCAATATTTACAAAGCTGTTGTTACCCGCCTCGAACCAAGTCTTGAAGCAGCTTTTGTTGATTATGGCGCCGGTCGTCATGGTTTTTTACCCTACAAGGAAATTGCCTCTACCTGTTTCAGCAAAAGCACCGAGCGATTCAATCATCATCGTATCGGCGAACTGTTGCACGAAGGCCAAGAGCTGATTGTACAGGTTGACAAGGATGAACGCGGCAATAAAGGCGCTGCGCTCACCACCTATATCTCGCTGGCAGGCCGCTATCTGGTGCTGATGCCCAATAATCCACAGGGAGGCGGTATTTCGCGCCGTGTCAGCGCAGAAGAGCGGGCAGAACTGCGTGAAGTGATCAATCATCTCCAAGTGCCAGAAGGCATGAGCATCATTGCGCGCACAGCCGGTATTGGGCGAACCGAAGAAGAACTGCAGTGGGATTTGAATTACCTGGTACAGCTCTGGCGCGCAATCGAAGAAGCAGCGAACAGTGAAAACGGTGTCTTTCTGATTTATCAGGAAAGCAGTTTGGTGATCCGCGCTATTCGCGACTATTTTCATGCGGAAATCGGTGAAATTCTGATCGACAACCCTGAAATATACGAGCAGGCATACCAGTTCATGGCCAATGTCATGCCTGCCAATGTCGATCGATTAAAGCTTTATCAGGACGATATTCCGCTGTTCTCCCGTTTCCAGATTGAACACCAGATTGAAACAGCCTATTCCCGCCAGGTTACCCTTCCTTCCGGAGGATCAATCGTTATTGATCACACCGAAGCACTGGTTTCAATTGACGTTAACTCGGCGCGCGCCATACGTGGCTCTGATATAGAAACCACCGCGCTCAATACCAATCTTGAAGCCGCTGATGAAATCGCCCGGCAGTTGCGTCTGCGCGATCTGGGCGGGCTGGTGGTGGTTGATTTTATCGATATGGAAGTCACCCGTAATCAGCGGGAAGTGGAAACCAATCTGCTGAAAGCGCTGCGCCTGGATCGCGCCCGTGTCCAGATCGGCAAAATCTCCCGTTTCGGGTTACTGGAATTATCCCGTCAGCGCCTGCGGCCCTCCCTCGGGGAAGGCAACTACATCCCCTGCCCGCGCTGCCACGGTACCGGCCATATCCGGGGAACAGATTCATCTGCGCTGCATATTCTCAGAATTATTCAGGAAGAAGCCATGAAGGAGCAGACCAGCATGCTGCAAGTACAGCTGCCGGTTGACGTTGCCACATTTTTGCTCAATGAAAAACGATCAGAAATATACCGGCTGGAGGCACGCCTTAAAGTTGGCATTATCCTGATCCCCAATATCTACATGGAAACCCCTAATTACACAATCACCCGGTTACGCCATGAAGATATCAAATCGACAGAATTACCGCCAAGCTATGAGATGGTGGAAAAAACCACTGAAGAGGTCACACTGCCATCCGCTTCTCAAGAGCCCAAGGCAACCCGACCTAAAGCTGCAGTAACCGGTATCAAACCTGAGCAACCCGCTCCGGTTCCGGAAGAAAGACCTCGTGAGCAACTTTCATTCCTGGACAAATTCTTCAGTCTGTTCAGACCCGCCGGCAGCAATCGGATAGAACCCGTGCAAACCGCAGAAGAATCACAGGCAAAACCACCGCGCAGTGAACGCAGCCGCAACAAGCGTGATCGCGGTCGCAACAAGCGTACAAAAAACAATACTTCAGGAACAACAAATGAAGTATTGCAAGAAACGGGGAATCTTCTACCGTCTGAACAATCTGCTGAGCACCCCGCAGAAGGCAAGAGCAGTACCAACCGTCGTCATCGCAAAACCGATCAACAAAATCAGTTACCGGAATCAGATGCAGACAATAACGTGGCCGATGTAACCGCACCTGAAGAAGATGCCGCACTTGCAGGCGATTCTGCCAATGATAGAAAGACAGACAGGCGGGGTCGTTCGCGCCGCCGTCGCGGGGGACAGCATCGCGAGCGCGAAGAACGGACAAACGCAAATAAAACCACTGAACAAACTGAAGCTACCCAAACAGCAGAAAATAACGCTATCGAACCGGTCACCCCTTCAGCTGAAAATCAGGAAGGCACGGAACTTTCCTTTCTGCCGTCTGCTGACCCGGTTCCGTACATCATGCCACCAGCATCGACCGATGCTATTGCCGCAGAACAGGAGGCAGCAGCTTCCATTCAAACAACCGAACCGGTCGGTATCGAAAGCCAATCAGACACGGAATCACAGGTTTCTCCAGAACCTCGTCAGCCAATCACACTGCCTGATCTCGCTGAAAGTGGTTTGGTCATGATAGAAACAGCACCGGACCAAATAGCGGAGGTATCGGAAGAATCTCTGGCGCCAGTCAAAAGACCGCGTATCCGACCCAGTCATTCGGCAGAGCTGGATACAACAGATTCCGAGCCATTGGTACAGGTGGAAACCAGGGACTAAGGAACTAACATGCCAGCCACTACGGTTGGCATGTTTCGTATTGCTGTGCAGGCTACAACAGACCAGCGGGTGTCATCATTACAATTTTCCCCTTGGATGATGGCGCGCATGCAGCTGCCTGAGTCGTTCACGTGCCACATGTGTATATATTTGCGTTGTGGAAATATCGCTGTGACCCAGTAACAGCTGCACCACCCGCAGATCAGCACCATGATTGAGCAAATGGGTGGCAAATGCATG
>JACTML010000052.1 GCA_014584635.1 Nitrosomonas eutropha
CCGGATGTAGCACCGGTATACCCGAAGCCTCCGATATATCCGGAAGATCTGGAGCCGGTTATCAAAGGTGTGCTGGAGAGAGCGCGTCAGCAATCAGCGGATACGGTTTCCTTTTCACAGCGTGTGATCGAGCAGCTGAACGCAGCTTCTTCCATGCCGGAGCTGAAACTGCTGCTGAAACATATCGAGCGGACACGTAACCTTGCGAAAAACCTGGGCTGGATTTTGGCGGGGGCCCGTATTCCCTCCCGTATCGTTCGGGGATTACGCTTGCAGGACAATAAAGAATATTCGGAACTGGAATATTTTCTGCAGGTTTATGATGGCGAACAGTGGCGTTCGCTGAATATCCGGGATGGTCAGGAAGGGTTGCCGCCGGATTTTATGGTGTGGCAGATTGACGATGATCGGGTTTTCTCGATTGAAGGCGCTGCAGAATCAAGTATTCAATATACTGTGGCCAGTGCATTGCAGGAAACCATCAATATTGCCGGATCCCGCTCGGCGGAAAAAGGTTTTCACCTGATGGATTTTTCGTTGTATACATTGCCTGTGCATATCCAGAATGTATACAAGGTACTGCTGATGATACCGTTGGGCGCTCTGGTAGTAGTGTTCATGCGCAACATCATCGGAATCCGGACGTTTGGTACATTTATGCCGGTGCTGATTGCCCTGGCTTTTCGTGAAACAGAATTGCTGTGGGGGGTGACCCTGTTCAGCCTGATTGTGGGTCTTGGGCTGCTGTTGCGAGCCTATGTCGAACAACTGAAGCTGTTACTGGTCCCGCGCCTGGCAGCGGTGCTGACTATGGTGGTATTGCTGATCGCCGGTGTCAGTGTTGTTATGCACAAACTTGGATTGGAAACCGGGCTATCCGTAGCCCTGTTTCCGATCGTCATCATGACAATGACAATCGAGCGCATGTCGCTGACCTGGGAAGAAGCCGGGCCGGCTGAAGCCTTCAAGCAGGTGTCAGGCAGTCTGCTGGTGGCCGTGTTGGGATACCTGGCTATGAATATCAGCGAATTCCAGTACATGTTTTTTGCATTCCCCGAACTGCTGCTGGTGGTGCTGGCCATTATCCTGATGCTGGGGCGTTATTCAGGCTATCGGCTGATGGAACTGTGGCGTTTCCGCGCTTTTGCACGGAACAAGCCGTAACACCATGTTTGGCATCCTGAAAAGACTTAAACAAAGCGGGGTTGTCGGTATGAATCAGCGCAATGCTGACTTCATTCTGCGTTACAACAAACGCTCGCTGTATCCGCTGGTGGATGACAAGCTGCGGACTAAATATCTGGCGATAGCTGCCGGTATCGCCGTGCCAAAGTTGTACGGCGTCATTGAAATTCAGCGCGATGTTGCGCGTCTCCCCGAGATTGTCGAGGGGCATGAAGATTTTGTGATCAAGCCGGCACACGGCTCGGGAGGCAGCGGCATCTGCGTGATCACCGGACGGCTCAACAACCGCTATCGGCAGAATAATGGTGATCTGCTGACTGAAGAAGATATCGCCTACCATGTTTCCAATGTACTCAGCGGACTGTACAGCTTGGGAGGGCAGCCCGATCAGGCGCTGATTGAGTATCGGGTCAAGTTTGATCCGCTGTTTGAGGCAGTTTCCTATCGTGGTGTACCGGATATTCGTACCATCGTCTTTCGCGGCATTCCGGTTGCGTCCATGGTGCGTCTGCCAACCCGTATGTCAGACGGTAAAGCCAATCTTCATCAGGGAGCCGTGGGGGCCGGTATCGATATGATGACGGGGCGCACCACGCATGCTATCTGGCAGAATTATCCAATCGAACAACACCCGGATACCGGTGTGACCATCGGCGGACTTGAAATTCCTCATTGGCATAAATTGCTGACGCTGGCGGCGCAATGCCATGAACTCGCCGGATTGGGCTATCTGGGTGTAGATGTCGTGCTCGACCGGGAACTGGGTCCTTTGGTACTGGAGCTCAATGCTCGTCCGGGGCTATCCATCCAGATTGCCAATCGCAGGGGCATGAGTCGTTTGCTGGAAAAAATTTCCAAACTGGAAGAAATCCCCACTTCCGCGGCAGAGCGCGCTACCCTGGGGCAGGCGCTGTTTCTGGAAAATCAGACCTGATTTTTGTATTGAACAGATTCTCAGCGTTGACTGGCTGCCTGTACGGCTGTCAGCGCAATGGTATACACAATATCTTCCACCGAAGCACCACGCGATAAGTCATTCACCGGCTTGCGCAGCCCTTGCAGCATGGGGCCGATGCTGACTATGTTGGCGCTGCGCTGCACCGCTTTGTAAGTGGTGTTGCCAGTATTGAGATCCGGAAAAATAAACACCGTAGCGCGTCCGGCGACCGGGCTGCCGGGTGCTTTTTGCTGCCCAACGCTGGCAATTGCAGCGGCATCGTACTGCAGAGGGCCGTCTATCAGCAAATCAGGGCGCGCCAGGCGGGCAAGTCGGGTGGCTTCACGTACTTTTTCCACTTCCTGTCCGCTGCCGGAATCGCCGGTGGAATAACTCAGCATGGCTACACGTGGTTCAATACCCAGAGCCTGCGCCGATGCCGCACTTTGCAATGCAATATCAGCCAGTTCCTCAGCGGTTGGATTAGGGTTGACTGCACAGTCACCGTATACCACTACCTGTTCCGGCAACAGCATGAAAAAAACAGAGGAGACGAGTTTGAAACCGGGCGCGGTCTTGATCAGCTGCAAGGCAGGGCGAATGGTATTGGCGGTGGTGTTGATAGCCCCGGAAACCAGTCCATCGACCTCATTGGTTGCCAGCATCATGGTTCCCAGTACGACGTTATCCTCCAGCTGTGCCAGCGCCATGGGTTCATTGAGCCCCTTGTGCTTGCGCAATTCCACCATGGCTGCCACGTAATTTCGCCGTACTTTTTCTGGATCGATTATTTCAAGCCCTTCAGGCAAGGTAATACCACGAGCATTGGCCGCTGTTTTTACCGCATCAGGTTTTGCCAGTAACACACAACGTGCAATGCCACGTTCCTGACAAATGGTCGCTGCCTGTATGGTGCGCGGCTCGCAGCCTTCCGGCAGCACAATACGGCGATTGGCTTCTTGCGCCTGTTTGACCAGACGATAGCGAAAAGCTGGTGGAGAAAGCCGTTGTTCCTGTGGTTCGCCACAGCGTTTAACCAGTAAGTCCTGACGAATATGGCTGGCTACAAAGCTGGTAATGTGTTCGGCGCGTTCATGATCATCCAGCGGAATTTCCCGGTTCATGCGTTGCAGGTTGCTGGCGGTGTTGTATGAATTAGTTGCGACGGTGTAAACCGGCAATCCTTTGGCCAGTGCACCTTTGCATAATTCCAGTACACGCAGATCCGGCGGAAAATCACTGCATAGCAACAGCCCGGCCAGTGGCACACCATTCAGCACGGCGAGACTGGCAGCCATAATGATATCGTTCCGGTCGCCCGGTGTGACGACCAGCACTCCGGGGCGCAGCAGTGCCACTGAATTGGGCGCGGCACTGGCAAACAGCACAATATCCTGTACGCGACGTTTTTCACTTTCACCAGCGTTTATCGCATGGGCTTGCAGTTGGGCGGCAACATCTGTCATGCGCAGCGCATTCAGGGAATCCTCCCAGGGAACGCAGCCCAGAATCTGAAAGCCGGGCTGACGGAACAAGACGGAATGGCTTTTTAGCTGTTCAAAAAAATCACCCGAGGGATCACTGCGAATTTTGTTGAGGATGACGCCCAGCAGACGGGGATTCCGGGCACCGCCCAAAAACTGGGCCTGAATTTCAATGCGATCCGCAATCGCTGGCAACGCGTCATCTTCGGCAGATGAAACCAGGATAATATCGGCATCAAGACTGCTGGCTAATTGGGTGTTGATACGAGAGGCATAGCCGACATAGCGTGTTGGCACCATGCCCTCCACCACCATCACATCGTAGCCTTCGGCTGCTTGCTGAAATCGCCGGACGATATCCTCCATCAAATCATCCATCTGGCCTTCACCCAACAGATGCTCAACGGCAGCCAATGCCAGCGGAGCAGGCGGTGACAATCCCAATGTGCGCGAAATCAGTTCAGTAGAATATTCCGGCCCATGGCTGTCAGGATGCTGCTGGGCAACCGGTTTGTAAAAACCCGCTTTCAGACCGCCGTACTCAAGTGCTCGCACCAGCCCCAGACTGGTTGAGGTCAGGCCAACGCCGAAACCGGTGGGGACAATAAAGAAAGTGTGCATGGTTTTTATTTGTTCTGTGCTATCAATGTTTGTTTAATACAGTTGCGGTGTCGCGCGCAATTTGTCCTTCTTCGTCGGTGGGCACAACCAAAATACGAACGCTGCCCTCAGCCTGAATGGCGCCAGCTTTGCCGTGTACACATGCAGCGTTGGCAGCGGGATCAATATACAGATTCAGCAGGTGTAAATGGGCAACTGTTTTCTCACGAACCAATGCTGAATTTTCACCAATGCCACCGGTGAACACCACGCCGTCCAGCTGC
>JACTML010000091.1 GCA_014584635.1 Nitrosomonas eutropha
GCGTGAAATCTCATCATGTGCTGAGTTTTTTGGAACGGAATTGCATCCAGCTATCATACCTGCGCCGAGCAACAGAATGACAATGTGTTTTAAGGACATGTTTCAATTCATGTTGTTGGAATAAGCGGCAAGTATAACAAGAAAGTAATCTGCTTGTGAAATAAACAAAGTTCTCTTCCGGGCATGTTTCCGAAAGCTGCTGTTATATGCGCATGTAATTTGTGTGGCTGCTGATTATCCGCTGCTGGCTGGTTTGTCTGTAGTTTTTATCCAGGTATTGCGCAGTGAAGCGATCCGGTTAAACACTGGCTGGTTTGTCCGGGTATCCACCCGATCAGCGACAAAATAGCCGTGGCGCTCGAACTGGAAGCGCTCTTCTGCCTGCGCTTTAAGCAGGAAAGGTTCAACGTATCCGGTAGTCACTTTTTTGGAGTCCGGGTTGAGCGCAGTTTTGAAATCTTTGCCCTCGGTGTCAGGATGGGAATCGCTGAACAGGCGATCATATAGCCTGATCTCAACAGGTTGGGAGTAAGTTGTTGATAGCCAATGGATATTGCCGCGTACCTTCCGGGTTTCAGCTCCTGCAGTGCCGCTTTTAGTTGCGGGATCATATGTGCAATGGATTTCCAGGATTTTCCCTTGTTCGTCTTTGACCACGTGTGTACATTTTACGATATAAGCATAGCGTAACCGTACTTCTGCGCCAGGCGTCAGTCGAAAAAAGCCTTTTTCCGGCTTTTCCATAAAATCATTGCGCTCAATATACAGTCGTTTGGTCAGCAGCAGCTCACGGGTGCCCAGCTCCGGTTTTTTGGGGTGATTGGGTGCGTAGCAAGCTTCTTCCTGATCATCTGTAAAGTTATCAATGACCAGCAATAGCGGATCAAGAACCGCGATGCGGCGCTGCGCATGCTCGTTGAGATTTTCACGCAGACAATCTTCCAGTATTGTCATATCAATCCAGGAATCTGCCTTGCTGATACCGATCCGTTCTGCAAACAGGCGAATGGATTGCGGTGTATACCCCCGACGGCGCAACCCTGCCAGGGTGTTCATGCGTGGATCATCCCAGCCTTCCACTAATTTATTTTCCACCAGCTCGATCAGTTTGCGTTTGCTCATGACACTGTAAGTCAGATTCAGTCGTGCAAATTCAATCTGTTGCGGATGACAGGGAACCTTTTCACTGAGCTGATCCAGTATCCAGTCATACAATGGCCGATGATCCTCAAATTCAAGTGTACACAGAGAATGAGTAATCCGTTCCAGGGCATCGGAAATACAGTGCGTGTAATCGTACATCGGGTAGATACACCATTTGTCGCCGGTGCGCTGATGGCGGATATGACGGATGCGGTAGAGAATCGGGTCGCGCAGGTTGATATTGGGCGAGGCCATATCGATTCTGGCGCGCAGCACATGCGCCCCATCCGGGAATTCTCCGGCACGCATACGACGAAACAGGTCGAGATTTTCAGCTGCCGGGCGATCGCGATAAGGGCTGTTTGTGCCTGGTTCAGTCAGTGTGCCGCGCAATTCCCTGATTTCATCAGCAGTTTGGCTGTCTATATATGCTTTTCCCTGTGCAATCAGATATTCGGCAAATTCGTACAGCTGATCAAAGTAATCAGAGGCGTGGTAAAGATGTTCTTTCCAGTCGAAGCCCAGCCAGCGAACTGATTCGATAATGGCATCAACATATTCCTGCGCTTCTTTTTCCGGATTGGTATCGTCGAATCGCAGGTGGCAGGCGCCGTTGTATTCGAGTGCCAGTCCGAAATTCAGACAAATGCTTTTTGCATGACCGATATGCAGATAGCCATTCGGCTCAGGTGGGAAGCGTGTTTCCACCCGTCCGTTCCATTTGCCGGTGCGGTTGTCTTCTTCGATAATGTTGCGAATGAAATGAGTTGGAGTTGAAGGCGTATTCACAGATTTTTCAGTTGGATTCAATGAAATATTAATTTTTGCGAAGAATAAAGGCGGTATGAGGCTGGTGCGCGTATTCGAGTAGAGCGTACGGCTGCGAACCTCCTGTCAGATACTTTTCGTGAGCCTGCAGAATGGGGCGGGCAAAGTGCCTATATAATACACGCTGATTGCCTGGTACTGTCCTCCTTGATTGAAACCTTGAACAGGTTCTTATCGGCAGTAGCTCGAAGGCGATACCGCCGATCGTACGGTAACAGAGAAATTTTATACCAATAAAAATTACGGAAGATTCAGAATAGATATGGCTCAGGAAGATATATCCAGTACTCCCCCAGATGAAAACAGCCTGATTGCGGAACGTCGTGCAAAACTGGCTGCCTTGCGCCAGGCGGGTAATGCTTTCCCGAATGATTACCGGCGGGACAGCGTTGCTCGTGATCTGCATGAAAAATATGACAGTTATTCAAAAGAGGCGCTGGAGAGCGAGCAGATCAGGGTAAAAGTCGCAGGACGCATGTTGTTCAAACGAGTCATGGGAAAAGCGAGTTTTGCAGCCATTCAGGATATGAGCGGACGGATACAGCTTTATATTTCCAATGATCATACCGGTGAGGCGGCACATGAAGCGTTCAGACGTTATGATCTGGGCGATATTCTGGGAGCGGAAGGTGTTTTGTTTAAAACCAGAACAGATGAATTATCTTTGCGGGTGACGCAGCTCCGTCTTCTGACCAAGTCCTTGCGCCCCTTGCCGGAAAAATTTCATGGCCTGACCGATCAGGAGCAAAAATATCGGCGGCGTTATCTTGATCTGATTACCAATGAAGAAACGCGCAAGGTATTTCTGGTTCGTTCAAAAATTATCCAGGCCGTTCGTGAATTTCTTGTTGGCCGGGGCTACCTTGAGGTTGAAACACCCATGATGCACTCCATTCCCGGAGGAGCTACTGCACGCCCCTTTATAACGCACCATAATGCGCTGGATATGTCCTTATATTTGCGGATTGCGCCGGAGCTTTATCTGAAGCGGCTGGTTGTGGGGGGAATGGAAAAGGTTTTTGAGATTAATCGTAATTTCAGAAACGAAGGCATATCAACCCGTCATAATCCCGAATTTACCATGCTGGAGTTTTACGAGGCTTATCAGGATCATCACTATCTGATGGATCTGACAGAATCCATGTTGCGTGCAGTTGCCCAGACTGTATTGGGAACAACCAGGGTTGTTTATCAGGAACGCATGATAGATCTGGCGCAACCTTTTGCGCGCTTGACGGTTGTGCAGGCCATATTGAGACATCATCCGGAATATTCCGAAGCCCAACTGAATGACAAGGATTTTTTGGTTAGTGCCCTGCAGACCAGGGGTGTTGCGTTTAATCCGGATATTGGGCTGGGAGGATTGCAGCTGGCCTTCTTTGATGAAACAACGGAGCATCTATTGTTTGAGCCGGTGTTTATTGTTGATTATCCGGCCGAAGTTTCGCCGCTGGCGCGTCGTAATGATGCTGATCCGCAAATTACGGATCGTTTCGAGCTGTATATTGCCGGGCGGGAGATTGCCAATGGTTTCTCTGAGTTGAACGATCCTGAAGATCAGGCGAGCCGTTTTCAGGAGCAAGCCAGGGCGAAGGAGGCGGGTGATCTGGAAGCGATGCATTACGATGCCGACTACATTCAGGCATTGGAATATGGTTTGCCACCGACAGCAGGGGAGGGAATTGGTATTGATCGGCTGGTGATGCTGCTGACCGATTCTCCCAGTATTCGCGATGTGATCCTGTTTCCGCAACTGCGTAAGGAAGAGTGACGGCAGTTACTGATCTGGATCGGTTTTTTCGGAAGGCAATCCGGATTGATATAACTCTGGGCTTGTTAAGCACATGATGTGGTTGCCGCTGTAGTAATTCCAGTGCCAACTTATGGAGTTTACTATGCTCAACTGCTCGACCATCATTCTTTGTGGACGCATAGCAACTGTGTTGTTTCTGGTTATTTGTACGGGACTGACCGGAACTGTACTGGCTGCTGGTGCGCGATCAGATAAAGTTGTAAACAGCAGAAACACGATCGGTTCGTATTCAGAATCTGGTCAGCAGGCAAGAACCGGGAAAGAAGTTATCACTTCTACCGAAGAAGCAGGCAAAAATGAACACAGGTTGAAACGACCGGCCTATCGCAGTGCCCGCAGCATCGATGCTTCCAGCGCCTTGGCTGATTTCACGCAACTTCCGGCTGGTTTTTGCGGAGTAGTGGAGCGTATCGACCCCATCACATTTAGTTCAGCCAATAATAACACTGCAGATACACTTATTCCGGGAACGGTTGCTATTCCTTTTGGCAAACATGGAGGGAGTTTTTTTACTGAAGTCGATGTTCCGGGCAACAGTGGCTATGTTCCGCCTGAAAGAAACATTCCCGAACCTGCTTATTACAGAATCAGCTTGCTGGCAAATGATGGCAATCGTTATGTGATAACCCAGCAAGTGCTCCCGGGAGTTCAGCTAG
>JACTML010000164.1 GCA_014584635.1 Nitrosomonas eutropha
GAGTGCGTTGTACGCCATTTGGGGAAGTCATTGGGCAGAGCTCGCCACTGGCAACCGCTCTTGAGCAAATACAGCACCGCGCAAAACACCTCGTACAGACCTATTCATCCACCCAGAACTTTCGCAAATACATACCATTCCCATTCGCTGGAGATATGACAGCATTCGATTGATACTATATGACAAACAACAATCGGATTAATGAAACCAGCCTTACCCGCCAAGAGTTTCCATTAGCTGAAAACAAACATTTATGTACAGGGGGCACCCGCATAGCAAATTCGAATTTTCAATAATGCCTGGAACAGCAAGGCTATCCTGTTGGTATAATGATATACAAATATTTTTTAGTCTGCACTCTCTTGCACAACAAGTTCTAATATTATAGTTATATCCAACAAATTTTAATAAAATCAGACAAATACACTGTTTTACTGATAAAAATTTAGAAAATTCTCAACCTCAGTCTGGTATAACAAACCAAAATTGTTTAACAAAATACTGATTGTTTGCGTGGGCAATATATGCAGAAGTCCCATGGCGGAAGCGCTTCTGAGAAATGTCCTTATCCAATCCGGAAAAACCGGACATGTTGTCAGTTCTGCTGGTTTGGGTGCACTGGTGGATCATCCTGCTGATCCTGTAGCCTGCCAGCTCATGGCAGAAAAAGGACTTGATATTTCCGCGCATCGCGCCGAGCAATTAACCGATGAAATGATCCACCAGGCAGATCTCATACTGGTCATGGAAGCATGGCAAAAAACCGCCATTGAAGCGCGCGCTCCCAGCGCAAGAGGCAAGGTGTTTCGCTTGGGAAAATGGGATGAGATCGATATCAGCGATCCCTATCAAAAGGATTTATCAGCGTTCGCACAGGCATTGCACCTGATAGAGCGAGGTATCACTCAATGGATGGCAAGATTATGAAAACCATTATTCTTCCGATTCTTGCCAAATACATTGATTTCAGGAATCGAACCATCCCCTGACAAAAATCAATCATGTCAACAAAATCCATCGAAGTATGAATATGCAATTTATAAAATCATGCCTTGCCCTTGTGATGTTATACCAGCTTGCCGCCTGTACCATCATACCAGGACAGCATATGAGCCCTTTTTCCCGTCAATCCAGTGTGGAGATGCCTACCCGGGAAAGCGATGAGGCCATATTGAAAAAGCTGAACATCCAGACGATCAATGCGGAACTGATTATCAGGCTGGAACAAAACTCCAGTCATTACAGCCTGGCGCCTGATAATGTTGCCAATCACTATTTTGATTACCGGATTGGCTCCAAAGCGATCAAAGGTATTCCTGTAAAAGACGAACCATATACGCAATACCGAGTCGGCCCCAGAGATATTCTCAACATTACAGTCTGGGATCATCCGGAACTCACCATCCCTGCCGGTGAATTCCGTTCCGCAGAATCCGCAGGTAACGTTGTCGGTGAAGATGGCACTTTCTTTTACCCTTATGTCGGCGTAGTACAAGCTGCCGGCAGAACAGTGGAAGACATTCGTGAAGAGCTGACTGTCAAACTTTCCAAGTACATTGAATTTGTTCAGCTGGACGTGCGTGTTGCCTCATACCGCAGCCAGCGGGTCTACGTCGTCGGTGAAGTCACCAATCCAGGAATTCAACTGGTTAAGGATATTCCCCTGACGGTACTGGAAGCGATCAACAACGCAGGCGGTGTTACTTCCGAAGCTGATTTACGCAACATTATCCTGACGCGAAACGACAAAACCTACAGCATTAACCTGCTGAGCCTGTATGAAGGCGGCGACGTAACGCAAAACGTATTACTTCAGCATGGGGACGTACTGAATGTGCCTGACAGTGCGCTGAACAAGGTATTTGTACTGGGGGAAACAAATCATTTCGTGGCAGGCGGCGCCATTGGCCGATCGCGTAGTCTGGTAATGAACAAGGCGCGCATGACACTGACCGAAGCACTCAGTGAAGCCGGTGGTCTCGATCAGGAAACTTCAGACCCGGCCAGAATTTTTGTCTTTCGTGGCGGACTCGGAAAACCGGAGATTTTTCATTTAAATGCTAAATCACCAGATGCTCTGCTACTGGCAGATCGTTTTCCGTTGCAGCCGCGCGATGTCATTTATGTGGATCGCGCAGAGGGGATTCGCTGGAACCAGATCATCGGCCAGATTCAGCCAACGATCAATTTGCTCAATGCGTTTGATGGTGCCTTGCGGGTTCAGCCACTCTTGAGACATTAATTAATGGCGTGTATTGCCATAATTACGACAGATTCAGCAGCATAAAAATACGGTCGCACATACACACCCTTGCACAAACAGAAATTTATATTTCACGATTTTTATGACCTATCCGACACCCGATACCCCACCTGATTCAACAAGAAACCGGTTTGATCAATTTACTGATCAAAATAACGATGAGATTGATTTGGGTGAATTGCTGAGCATTTTAATGGATAATAGGAAAGTGATTATTATTATCACTTTCATTATTACTTTTATGGGTATCGCAACAGCACTTCTAAGCACCCCCGTTTATCGGGCCGACAGCCTGTTGCAGATCAGAGAAAACACCCCGTCCATCTCAGATCAGCTGGATTCATTGACCAGTTTTTTCGACACCAAAACACCAGTTCAAGCAGAAATCGAGCTGATTAAATCCAGGGCAATTCTGGGAAAGGCCATCAGAAACCTTCATCTTGACATCATTGCCACCCCAAAATTTTTTCCGGTTATTGGTAAAACAGCTGCCAAATGGTTACAACGACTCAACGGCGGTGATGCGTTATCTCCTCCACTGTTGGGGTTAACCAGCTTTGCCTGGGGAGGTGAACTTATTCAGGTGGATACGCTTGACGTACCTGACGAATGGCAAAATGAAACCATCACCCTGCAGGCAACCGGGAAAAATCATTACCAGCTTATTTATGACGAAGAAATTATTCTTGAAGGAAAAGTCGGCGAACTGGCTGCCAAACAAATTGAAGGCTATCAACAACCTGTCAAGCTATTTGTTGCTCAATTGGAAGCTCGCCCGGAAACACGTTTTACACTGATACGCTATTCACCGGCAAAAGCAATTGAAGAATTAAAAATGGTACTTTCCATCGCTGAAGTTGGCAAAGGTACCGGTATTCTCGAACTGGCCATCGAATCGGATGATCGGAAGAAAGCGGTTCAGATTGTCAATGAAATCGCCAATATTTACCTTCAACAGAACGTTGAGCAAAAATCAGCAGAATCCCAGAAAACCTTGGAATTTCTGGAAAAGCAGCTGCCTGAACTCAAGGAACAGCTGGAAACTGCTACCAACACCCTGAACAGCTACAGGATTCGCAAAGGTTCAATCAACCTTGATCTGGAAACACAAAACATCCTGACCAGTACTGTTGAGCTGAATACCCAGATCACACTGCTACAGCAGAAACGGGATGAACTACGCCAGAAATTTACTGAATCGCATCCCAGCATCATTGCCATAGATAAGCAGATCAGCAGATTACAGGCGCAAATCAATGCCTTTGACAGAAAAATCAGCATCCTGCCGGAAACCCAGCAGATTATTTTGCGCTTATCCAGGGATGTGGAAGTCAATGCCGAGCTGTACACCACCCTGCTGAATCATGCCCAGACGATACGCGTTGCCAAGGCCGGTACCGTCGGAAATGTCAGAATCGTTGATTACGCCATGCCTCCTGATCTTCCGGTTAAACCCAAAAAAATGTTGATCACGGGTGTTGCGCTCATGGCCGGATTAATGCTGGGAATCATAACTGCCTTTGCTCGCAGATCACTGAATCGCAGCGTGGAAGATCCCAATATTATTGAAAAATCTCTGGATACGCCGGTTTATGCAGCAATTCAATACAGTAAATATCAAAAACTGATTGAAAAGAAACTGAAAGGTAAATCAGCGCCAGGCGATCACCACCCCG
This sequence comes from Nitrosomonas eutropha, assembly GCA_014584635.1. Lineage (GTDB taxonomy): Bacteria > Pseudomonadota > Gammaproteobacteria > Burkholderiales > Nitrosomonadaceae > Nitrosomonas > Nitrosomonas eutropha_B. The sequence goes on from JACTML010000164.1 coordinate 3,940, forward strand.
TTCTTTTGGCTCTGGAAAACAAGGAAGATCTCGCCATAGAAAGTTTGCGCAGTCTGCGCACTACCCTGCATTTTGCTTTTCTGGAAGCGCACAATAACATCATCATGATTACCGGACCAAGCCCCGGCGTTGGCAAGACATTTGTTTCAACCAACCTTGCTGTTGTAATGGCGGATGCCGGCAAAAAAATCCTGCTGATTGACGGAGATTTACGCAGAGGCGTGATTCATAAACCATTGCGTCAGCATAGAGAGCAAGGACTGTCCGAACTGATCAGCCAGGCGATTGATCTGCATGATGCGATCAAACCGATTCCGCAAGCAAACATTGATTTTATTGCAACAGGCGAGATTCCACCGAATCCATCTGAATTATTACTGCATGAACGGTTTGAACAACTCCTGGAAACCGTCAGCAAGCAGTACGACCTGGTTATTATTGATTCGCCGCCCATCCTGGCAGCCACCGATGCTGCCATCATTGGCCGGCTGCCATCATTGGCCGACTGACCAGTGTCACTTTGATGGTAGTCAAATCCGGCAGCCATCCGCTACGTGAACTCGAACAAAGCATGAAAAAGCTGGTACAGGCGGGCGTCAATCTGAAAGGCGTCATATTCAACGGCATTCCTGAGGCGTCGTCGCGCTACAGATATGGTCAATATGTATACCAATACGATTACCGCAACAGAAAGTAACGCATAAAGTTATTTTTGTCTTCTTCTGTAAATTTATACAGATACGAGGTAATTCAATGGAATTTAATCTTTTAAAGCAAACTGCTTTATTTCTCAGCTGCAGCATTCTGTCCGGAATTACCATCCGGCTGGCAATTTCTTTGGCATTGACC
>JACTML010000208.1 GCA_014584635.1 Nitrosomonas eutropha
CAAATGGATGCGGTGCGCAAGAAATTGGTAGGTGCTTCCATTTATCCGGCGCTGTTGCTGATTCTGGGCGGATTGGTGGCAATTTTCCTGTTGGTGTTTGTTGTGCCCAGGTTCAGCGCGATTTATGAAGATGTGGGCGCTGATTTGCCGTGGATGTCATTGCTGCTGATTGAATGGGGGCATCTGGTTCAAAAGAATGGTTGGTTATTAGCTGGCGCAACGATTATTATGCTGATAGCATTGTTTTATCTGTTGTCGCAACCATCGGTGCGGGTGTGGTTGTTGCAGGCAATCTGGCGTATTCCGGCTATTGGGGAACGCATGCGCATTTATCAGCTGGCCCGGTTTTATAAAACACTGGGCATGTTGTTGCGCGGCGGTATTCCGGTGGCACAGGCGCTGGAGATGGTGAGTGATCTGTTGCAGCCACATTTTCGTCCCCGTGTCGCAACGGCGGTGGCTTTGATTCGTGAGGGACAATCTATTTCCAGTGCTATGCAGCGCGCGGAGCTGACCACTGCAGTAGGCAGCCGTATGCTGCGGGTGGGAGAACGTACCGGCCAGATGGGTGACATGATGGAACGCATTGGCAATTTTCATGATGAAGAAATCGGGCGCTGGGTAGACTGGATGACCAAGCTGATTGAACCGCTGTTGATGGCGGTGATTGGCACCGTGATTGGCGGCATTATCGTGCTGATGTATCTGCCGATTTTTGAGTTGGCCGGGAGTATTAACTGATGACAGCAAATGCTGTTGCAGCGAATCAATTGATGCTGGATAGCGCTTTGCTGGAACAGGCACGGCAACAGGCAGCTGCACGGAGTACAGCGCTGATCAAGGTGCTGGAGGAAAATTGGCCAGGTACGCCGAATGAATTACTGGTTGCGCTGGGCGATGCGCTGCGCATGCCGGTGCTGTTGATGGATGATTTACACGCGCTTTCCCCCGTATTTGAGCAGTTATCGTTTGCCCAAGCGCTGAAGCACGAATGTGTACTGCTGCAAAGGGCGGATCAGTCGTATCTGCTTGCGGTGGGCGATCCATTGCGACCGGGGTTGCGTGACTGGATCGAGGAATATGTGCCAGTCGGAGCGTTATGGTATCTGGTGCATCCGGCTGATCTGGCTGCTTTTTTCACGCAGCAGGAACAAACCATGCGCGCCATGGATAATGTGCTGGCATTTTCCCAAGGTGAGCAGATGCACACCGGAATAGAAGAGCTGTCGCTTAAATCCATTCATGAAGATGCCAGCCAGGTAGTGCGTTTGGTGCATTCTACCCTCTACGATGCGTTGCAATCGCAGGCCAGCGATATTCATCTGGAAACGACACCAGGTGTGTTGTCGATCAAATATCGGATCGATGGCGTCTTGACCCATGTTGCCACGACACCGGGCGCGGATCTCGCAGAGCAGGTGATTTCCCGTATCAAGGTGATGTCAGATCTGGATATCGCCGAGCGCCGCATTCCGCAGGATGGCCGTTTCAAGGTGGCAATCCAGAGTCGGGAAATTGATTTTCGTGTCTCGATCATGCCCAGTATTTTTGGTGAAGATGCAGTGTTGCGGATATTGGATCGTCAAGCATTGACGGATCATGTGGAAGGGTTGACGTTAAATCAGCTGGGGTTTAATGCTGCTTCCATTGCCAGCATCCGGCGTCTCAGTGCGGAACCATACGGCATGCTGCTGGTCACTGGCCCAACCGGCAGTGGTAAAACAACTTCGCTGTATGCTGCTATTTCTGAAGTCAATCATGGCCATGACAAAATCATCACGATTGAAGATCCGATTGAATATCAGCTGTCCGGTGTGTTGCAGATTCCAGTCAATGAAAAAAAGGGATTAACGTTTGCGCGCGGTTTGCGTTCCATCCTGCGCCATGATCCGGACAAGATCATGGTGGGAGAGATTCGCGATGCTGAAACAGCACAAATTGCCATTCAGGCCGCGCTGACCGGGCATCTGGTGTTTACCACGGTGCATGCCAACAACGTATTTGATGTAATTGGCCGCTTTGCGCACATGGGCGTAGATCCCTACAGTTTTGTTTCCGCGCTCAATGGCATTGTGGCGCAGCGCCTGGTGCGTTTGCTGTGTGAAAATTGCCGGGTAGCTGAGCAGCCAGAATGGCAAGCGATTGAGGAAGCGGGTATTTCACAGGAACAGGCAGCACACTATGCTTTTCATACGGCAAAAGGCTGTGGTCAGTGCCGTGGCAGTGGCTATCGTGGACGCAGTGCCATTGCTGAAATTTTGCTACTGAACGATGAATTGCGCGAATTAATTGTGGCGCAAGCGCCGATTCGTCGTATCAAGGAAGCTGCGCGTTTGCATGGCACGCGTTTTTTGCGTGAAGCGGCGCTGGAATTAGTGAAAAGCGGGCACACCAGCTTGCAGGAGGCCAACCGTGTTACGGTGGTGGCGTAATCAAATTCAGGTGTTTTTAGCACCCGAGCGAGTCAGTCTGGTGGGCTTTGCTCGTGGCTTTTTTCGTGATCCTCCTTCAGAGCAACACTATGCGCAATCTGTTGCCTGTGCACAAACAGATGTGACGTCGCAATGGAAAGTACCAGTGCAAACGCTGGAACAAATGCTGCTGCCAATCGCAGCAGATTTCAGCCATCACGCGCAGCTGCACATCATCTTGTCTAATCATTTTGTACGTTACGCAACGATTGCGCCACAACCTGCACTGGCTGACCCGGATGAATTAATGGCCTATGCCAGCTTTCAGATGCGGGAAATTTATGCTGAACGAGTCGATGACTGGGAGTTGAGCATCAGTGCCTGGAATCCCGGTACTGGCGCATTGTGTGCCGCGATTGACCGTGATTTGCAAGCAGATTTGATCGCACTGGCGCAGCGCTATCAGATTCGACATGTACAGATAACACCTTATCTTGCTGCAGCACTTGATCGTTACGCAAAGCAATTGGTTGATGAGCATATCTGGTGTGTGCTGGTGGAAGCCGGTCGATTTTGCCTGGCTGCATTGACTAATGGTGTGTGGCGCAGTGTGCGTAATCAGCGCGTGGTAGCCAATCTGCAAGAAGAACTGCTGTCCGCATTGATACAAACATCGATTACGTTAGGCGTTGAACCATTATCGCAACGAGTGTATCTGCTTGCTCCCGAACACCCCAATTTGCTTACTGACAACCATGATGCTCGCTGGCAGTTTGTACATTTATCAGATGAATCTTCCCCGGCAGCCCCTTATTTTGCGTGGAGCAGTGCAATAGCCGACAGGCGTAATCATGCGTAGTCTGAAACTGTACTTTCCCTATCGTAGCCAGCGCACCCCGCTGGTTGATTATGCTTTGCTGTTGACGGGGGTGCTGCTGTTGCTGGGTGTGGCCTACCAGTTCAAACAGATCACGACAGATGTTCACGCTTGGGAAGTACGTGAAGCGCATTTTATGCAGCAGCAAAAAGAGAACCGGCAATCCAGAGCGCCAATTGCGCGTATCAGGAAAGTAACACAGCAGGAAGTGAAACAGGTCAACGCTGTTTTGCAGCAGCTGGATTTGCCTTGGGAACAGCTATTTGATGCGCTGGAGATGGCAGACAGTCCGGATATTGCCTTGTTATCGCTGCAACCTGATGTTTCCGGGAAAACAGTACGCTTGACTGGGGAAGCGCGTCATCTTGCAGCAGCAGTGGAATATGTGCAGGCGCTGGAACTGGAGCCCGCCTTGAAACATGCGCATCTGGTCAGCTATAAAACGCGGCAGGATCATCCTTATCATCCGATTGTTTTTTCAATGAGCGCGACGTGGCAAGAACCGCAATAGAAACCGGGTGGATGAGGATACGCTGGTACGTTGCCTGTCTGGGAACGGCCGGTAAGGCAGGAATAGGGCTCATTGTGCTGGCGCTGCTGTTTTGGGTGATGGCGGTATTACCGCAGCAGCGAATATTGCAAACACTGCAAGACAAGGTGAGAAGCATGCAGCCGACCCGCTCTGATACCAGGAATGGCGCTGTATTAAATGATACCCAGGCACTGCAGCTGTTCTACGACTTTCTGCCACAGAGTGATTCCTCTCCTTACTGGATCAGTGAGCTGGACCGGATTGCCAGAGAAAATGGGGTTGAGCTCAATCGCAGTGATTACCAGTTGCAGCTGGAAAAAGAATCGAGACTGGTGCGCTACGAAATCAAATTTCCTGTACGCGGTACCTATCCTCAAATACGTGCCTTTATTGCCAATACCTTGCAGTCTGTCCCGATACTGGCGCTGACTGATATTGCTATCAACCGCGAAACGGTTGCGCTTGGTCAGGTGGAAGCGCATCTGGGTATGACGCTGTATTTGCGTGATGATTGAACCGGCATAACTGATATGGCCAGTGAAACGCCTTTTTATCAGAAAGTGATCCTCTGGAGCGCGCTGGCGGCAACGATAGTCGCTGCA
>JACTML010000060.1 GCA_014584635.1 Nitrosomonas eutropha
ATGTGTTTTTCCCTGGCATCTCTGGGTGTGCCGGTACGTATTCATGATCCGCGCTGTGTGGCCAAGACTTTCCCGGATTACTTTGAAAAATTTGCAACGATTACACGTTAGTAATTCCCGGAAATATATCCGGGTTATCGCATCCAGTTAAAAATGGTTTGAATCTTGAAATGCTTTTTGAGTTGAGTAAATCTTGAAAAATCAACATATTCCGGTAATTACACTGGATGGTCCTTCGGCATCGGGAAAAGGAACAATCGCCCGTCTTATATCGCAGACGCTCGGGTTTCATTACCTTGATAGCGGTGCGCTTTATCGTTTGGTAGCGCTGGCCGCCATGAAGTGCGGGGTGGATGCTGGTGATGCACCAAGAGTGATTGATATTGCCCGGTGTCTGAATGCATCTTTTACGGATGTATCAACCTTGCTGGACGGGAAGGATGTAAGCGATGAGGTTCGTGCAGAAGCGTGTGGCGAGTATGCTTCCAAGATTGCGCAATACCCTGTTCTCAGGGAAGTGTTGCTGGAGCGTCAGCGGGATTTTCGAAAATTACCGGGTTTGGTGACTGACGGTCGCGATATGGGATCCGTCGTTTTTCCTGATGCGACTTTGAAAATCTATCTTACCGCCAGTGAGGAAGAACGTGCGCACAGACGCCATAAGCAGTTGATGCAGAAGGGAATAAATGCTAACATCGCAGAGCTTGTCCAGGCTCTTCGTGAGCGCGATGAACGTGACAGTAACCGTGCTGCGTCACCATTGCAGCAGTGTGCAGATACACGTTTACTGGATACAACCGGTCTTGATATAGATCAGGTTGTAAGCAGGGTGCTGGCCATGTATGCCAATCACTAAATGGTTTCAGGATTTACGAATCTGTTTCAGATTTTTTCATTGCTGTTTTTTATTAACCAACCAACCTGTCCTCTTTGTTTTTCAGAGGAATTGTTTACGATCGAGTATTTTTTAAATGACTATTGCAACCAGTGTAGCTGATTCTACAGAAAGCTTTGCCGAACTTTTCAATGAGAGCCTTTCGCATAAAGAAATGCGTGTGGGCGAAGTGATTACTGCTGAAATTATTCGTGTTGATTACAACTTTGTTGTAGTTAATGCAGGGCTTAAATCCGAGAGCTATATTCCAATTGAGGAATTCAAGAACGACAGAGGCGAGGTTGAGGCCCGTGAAGGCGACTTTGTCAGTGTTGCTATTGAAGCACTTGAAAATGGCTATGGTGAAAGCCGGTTGTCAAGAGACAAGGCAAAACGCCTGAATGCCTGGTATGAGCTGGAAGATGCTATGGAAAAAGGCACGATCGTAACCGGGATGGTTAATGGAAAGGTAAAAGGTGGACTGACAGCCACAATCAATGGTATTCGCGCTTTCCTGCCGGGCTCTCTGGTAGACATTCGTCCGGTTAAGGACATGACACCTTATGAAAACAAAGAAATGGAATTTAAGGTGATCAAGCTTGACCGCAAGCGTAATAACGTAGTCGTGTCCAGACGTGCGGTGCTGGAAGAAACCCAGGGAGCGGATCGGGATGAATTACTGGCCAGTCTGCAGGAAGGGGCGGTGGTTCAGGGAATTGTCAAGAATATTACGGATTACGGTGCTTTTGTTGATCTGGGTGGCATTGATGGATTGCTGCACATTACCGATCTTGCCTGGCGTCGTGTGAAACATCCAACCGAGGTAATCAATGTTGGTGATGAAGTTTCTGCCAAGATCCTGAAATTCGATCAGGAAAAAAATCGCGTATCACTGGGACTGAAACAGCTTACAGAGGATCCATGGATTGGTCTTTCCAGACGTTACCCTCAAGGCACCCGCATGTTTGGTAAAGTTACCAACATGACTGATTATGGTGCTTTTGTTGAAATTGAACAGGGAATTGAGGGATTGGTGCACGTTTCAGAAATGGATTGGACCAACAAAAATGTTTATCCATCCAAAATCGTGCAGCTGGGTGATGAAGTCGAAGTCATGATCCTTGAGATTGATGAGGATCGTCGTCGCATTTCACTGGGCATGAAACAGTGCAAGCCTAATCCATGGGAAGAATTTGCCCTGAGTCACGAAAAAGGGAACAAGGTTACTGGTCAGATCAAATCCATTACGGATTTCGGTTTGTTCATCGGATTGCCTGGGAATATTGATGGATTGGTGCATTTGTCTGATCTTTCATGGATTCAGCCGGGTGAAAAGGCAATCGGTGAATTTAGAAAAGGTGATGAAGTGGAGGCTGTTGTGCTGTCCATCGATGTGGAAAAAGAGCGCATCTCTCTGGGTATCAAACAGCTGGAAGGCGATCCCTTCAATGTCTACGTTGCGTCCCATGACAAAAACAGTATTGTCAAAGGTACGGTGAAATCTGTTGATGCCAAAGGCGCCATCATTACACTGACAGATGATGTGGAAGGTTATTTGCGTGCTTCTGAATTTTCTCGCGACAAGATTGAAGATATTCGTACCCGTATAAACGAGGGAGACGAGATTGAGGCAGTAATTATCAATATTGATCGCAAGAGCCGAAGCATCAGTTTGTCGGTTAAAGCGCGACTTCAGGAAGAAGAGGACAAGGCAATCAGATCCCTGGCTCCAACTCCAGCCAATGCAGGTACTACTAATCTGGGTGCATTGCTTAAAGCCAAGATTGATAGCAAGTCTTCAGAGGAATAAAGGCGGGTTATGACGAAATCCGAGCTGATTTCCAGATTGGCGGAACGCTTTCCTCAGCTGTTGGCAAAGGATGCAGAATTGGTTGTCAAAATTATTCTGGATGCAATGGCCAAAAGTCTTTCCAGGGGAGAGCGTATCGAAATTCGTGGATTCGGTAGTTTCGATCTGAATTACAGGCCTTCACGTATCGGGCGCAATCCCAAATCGGGTGAAAAGGTTCATGTGCCGGAAAAGTATGTACCTCACTTCAAGGCAGGCAAGAAAATGCGGGAATTGATTGATTCCGATCATAAAGAGCGTAGCTTGCTTGATCAGGCAACAGGCTAGAAAACCTCTGCAAAACTATCTGCGTTGTCATTTCTGTGCTAAAAGTCGGCCCAAAGTTGCTCATTTATCACGTATAAACTCCGCTTCTTCTCCGACTTTTGTCTTGAACTGACTGCTTCGCTAATGTTTTGCAGAGGTTCCGTAAGAAAGCATGTTTCATTTTTTTACAGTTTTTGTTGCATCTGTATTTCGAATTGTAAATTATTGATCATGCTTTTTTATTTGTTGTCCGAGAGTGATTACTTGTGGATAGAGGCGTTATCCGGAAAATATGATCAGGATTAAGGCTGTTTTGATAGCGCTGTTTCTCTTTACTTATTTTTCCTGAGCAAAATCAAAAATGCATATATTTACGATTCTTGTACGTCTGGTTGTTTTTTTGTTCTTGCTCAGTGTCGCTGTTAAAAATTCTGAATTAGTTACACTTCGTTATTACCTTGGAATGGAATGGGAAGTTCCAATGGTAGTTGTACTTTTCTGCTGCTTTGCAGCCGGCGCTCTGTTCGGCTATTTATCCTGTTTCATCAAAAAAATCCGTAAGAAAAACTGATATTTCCGATCATATGAGTGATCCGCGTATCATCGTTGCCCTGGATTTTCCAGACCAGACTGCAGCACTAAACCTTGCAGTTAAACTGGATCACAGACTTTGCCGGCTCAAGATTGGAAAAGAACTCTTTACCCTGGCTGGCCCGCAGTTGGTTGAAAAATTGATGCGTCGAGGCTTCGATGTTTTCCTTGACTTGAAATTTCATGATATTCCAAACACAGTTGCAGCCGCCTGCAGAGCAGCATCCGGTTTAGGTGTCTGGATGGTCAACGTACATGCGCTGGGGGGAAGCAAGATGCTGCTGGCTGCCAGGCAGGCACTAACCGGAAAGGAAACCAAGCTTATTGCCGTGACTCTTCTTACCAGTATGGATCATGATGATTTAAACGAAGTGGGTATTTCCGGCACGCCGGAAGCTGTTGTGCAGCGGCTGGCTTTGCTCGCGCAACGTTGCGGCTTGGATGGCGTAGTTTGCTCGGCACTGGAAACAGCCAGTTTAAGAAAGGCGGTTGGTCAGGATTTCTGTCTGGTGACGCCTGGTATTCGATCGTTAGATGACAGTCAAGATGATCAGGCACGGATTGCAACACCGACTATGGCAATACGCAATGGGGCCAACTATCTCGTCATTGGCAGACCAATTACTCGTTCATCTGATCCGCTAAAAGCACTGCAGCGTCTGAGTGAAGAAATTACTGCTGCTCTTCAATAACCGAAATGAAATTTTGAGCAGGTTTCTTACAGCTCAGTGATTTTTACTTCAGGCAGGTTTCTGGATGCCAGTGTAAAAATTTTTTTAAGTGCCCAGTCCTGCCTGGCTAGAAGACTGGTGATCAAAACGGTTGCCCGGACGCTTCTGCGGGAGATTTTTACCTGTGTCCCTGCAGTAAAATCACGTTTGCGATTGATTTTGTTGAGAGTAAGCACAGCCATACCGATAGCCCACAGGCAGAAACGACGTATGCCTGTTTCATGCGATGGAATCAGGCAAGTGTAGCGTATCGCGTTATGCAGATGTGCTTTTGCAATTCCGATCAAGCTACCCAACCCATCATGAAAACCTTGCTCAAAACGGCCGGGTTGTAAATTATCAAGATCAAACCCTCGTTCCAGAAATATATCCCTTGGCAGCCAGCATGCCCCCCGTTTTCTGTCTTCCCAGATATCTTTCAAAATATTGGTCATCTGTAATCCCTGGCCAAAAGATACGGCCAATTTCATCAAAACCGGCTTGTGCTGATTGATTTCCGGGGAATAGTCGCAGAACAGCTCGGTCAGCATTTCTCCAACTACGCCAGCGACGTGATAGCAGTAAAGATCCATGGCAGCCATATTTTCGAGCCCGGATAAGGATTCTTTTTCCTGATAGGCTGCCATTCCCTGACTCATGATGCGGATACAGCGTTCCAGTGCCTGACGCTGCACCGTATTGAAGCTATGTGTCATGCGTATGACAGCAGACGTGTTCTTAATGAGGTCGTGTTCCGCCGGAATAGTATGCTCTGAAAGCAGTGGATACAAGGTCTGAGCAAATATTTCAGCATCAGCACTGCCGCTGACGACCTCAGTAAACATTCCAGCCAACTGGTGCGTTTGTTCCAGCGTTAAAGCACTGTCATCCTCAACGGTATCAACAATGCGGCATAACAAGTAAGCATTGCCGATTACTGCGCGCAATGTTGGCGGTAACTGGGGAATAGTGAGTGCAAAAGTGCGCGATACACCTTGCAAAATATGCTCCTGGTAGCGTGCATCGTCGGGCGTGGCGATAGTCGACATGGTTAAGGTTTCAGGTTGGGAGCTTTTCCAGAGCATACAAATCTTCCACAGTTTCACGTGCGCGAATCAGGTGTACCGAACTGCCGTCCACCATGATTTCAGCTGCACGCGGACGAGTATTATAATTTGAGCTCATGCTCATGCCATAAGCGCCAGCTGACATCACAGCCAGTAAATCATCTTTTTCCGGAGCCAGATTGCGGTCATGGCCGAGAAAATCACCGGTTTCACAAACCGGGCCGACAACCTGATAAGCTTTTGTTTCTTCGGCTCGTTTGTTGACCGGCAGAATTGAATGATAGGCCTGGTACAAGGCCGGCCTCAGCATATCGTTCATTGCAGCATCGACAATTGCGAAATTACGCTGTGGTGTATGTTTGAGATAGTGCACACGCGTAAGGAGCAGCCCCGCATTTCCTACCATCGAGCGTCCCGGTTCAATGATTAATTGTTGGGGATGGTTTTCTGTAGCGGTACACAGTGCCTTAACGTACTCTTCTATTGAAGGAGGCGTTTCCTGATCATAACGAACGCCCAATCCTCCACCGAGATCCAGGTGGCTGATGGCAATACCCTTTGTCTGTAATCGTGCCAGCAGATCCAGCATTTTATGGGCTGCTTCGATAAATGGCGCGATTTCGGTCAGTTGTGAGCCAATATGGCAGTCCAGTCCAGAGACTTGAATGTTAGGCAGTTGTTGCGCCAGCGTATATATCCGTTCGACTTCAGCAGCTGGAATACCAAATTTGTTTTCTTTCATTCCAGTGGAAATGTAAGGATGCGTGTTGGCATCTACATCCGGGTTGACGCGCAGGCTGACCGGTGCAGTTTTTCCCGCTTGTCCGGCAATTTCATTCAAGGCGAGCAGCTCCATTTCTGATTCAACATTGAAACAGAGAATATGGGCTGCCAGTGCTGCGCGCATTTCCTCAGATGTTTTTCCTACTCCGGAGAAAACGGTTTTTTGCGGATCCCCTCCTGCTTTTAATACCCGCTGCAGCTCTCCGCCCGAGACGATATCGAAACCACTGCCCAGACGGGCCAGCAGATTGAGAATCGCAATATTGGAATTGGCTTTTACCGCGTAACAGATCAAATGCCGCCGCTGGCCGAACGCACGAGCAAAAGCCTGGTAAGCAGTGCGTATTGCGGTATTTGAATAAACGTAGCAAGGTGTACCAAATTCGGCTGCAATTGCTGTGAGCGGAATTTCTTCGGCAAAAAGCTGATTATCGCGATAATGAAATGAGCTGAAATGGCTCATGGTTTTTCCTGTGTATTATTTTGAACGGGCTGATCCTGAGGAAGATAAAGCGGGCCTTTATAGCCACAAGAGGATAGCAGCAGTTGCAACAAAAGAAGCAGGCCAAGTATACGCATCCTTAATTTACCCGGAAAACAGATGGATTAATTGTGTCCATAATATTGATTCAGTAATGGATCAATGATCATGTTATTGATGGATATCGGACAGCCACTGTACCAGCTCATCCAGCAGGCTGTCACTCACCAGAATGAAGGCTGTAACTGCGCCTGCTGCATCAGCAGTCTGTGCAGCCTGTCTTCCCGAGAAATTCTGTTGCGCAACTGGCAAACGGGAAGTGGGTTCGTACAGAGTAGCGTGTAGCTGAACGACCACCTCGCTGCTGTCCGGAGCATTAAAAATCTGAGTAAATTCTCCCAGATCGATTTTTAACAGATAGCCTGCAGGCGTGTGCTCTTTATTTTGGCTGTTAATATTGATGTTTCTGGTAGCGAAATACTGTCTGAAGTACTCGGTCAGCAGTTCTGCCGGTGGCGCATTCCAGCGGCTGCCGGCGTAAGTATAGATACGGGCGGGATCATGGTAGGCAAGCCGGTAACGGATTGCTTGAGTATCCAGCCACACGGGCGCGGAGATATTTGCAACCTGGATCGTTGTTTGGGAGGACAGAACAGCCCCGGCTGCAGACGTGGATATTGGGCCCAGATCATATAGCGCGACAGGAGATGATCCTTTTGGTATCAAGGTACACCCTGCCAGCAGGGTGGCCAGAAATGCAGTGAAAATTTTTACCATTATTTTATTGGCTGTGGTGGCGCGAATCCCGGTTCACCAGGGCCAGGCGAAGCAGAGGGTTTACCAAACAGCAGACTTTGCGGGTGAGTTTCCAGCAGATTCAGGAGCTGATCCAGTCTGCGAGTACTTTGTGTGACAGCCTGGCTGGTGTCATTCAGGCTGGCCAGTGCAGACGTCATCTCCTGCGATCCCTGCGCCAGATTATCGATCAACCCTTGTCGCTGATTAAGTTTCTGTAAAATCCGATTGGTATTCTCCATCACCTGACGGGTTTGTTTGAATGTTGCACTGAATTCATCAGCTGCGCGCGGTAATGTCTGCAATCCGGTGTGCAGCTGCTCGGTCAGCTTGTCATAATGTTGAACCGCCAGCGCTAGGTTGCCCAGAATATTACCAACAGATGCCTGATTTTGTTCATTTAGCAGATTATTTATCTGTTTGATGACTGTATTTGAATTTTTGAGAATTTCTTCCAGAGAATCGGAAAGCGTTTTGATAAGCGAGGCTCTCAGAAAAATACGAGCCCCATTTTCCAGATAACCGGTTTCTTCTTCAGAAACATCATCATTCAGCTCAATGTAGGTTAATCCGGTGATACCCTGGCTGGCCAGTTGCGCATAAACGCTTTTGGGAAGCATAACGCGACTGTTGACGGCGATACGGACGATGATATTGCGTATATTTTTCTTATCAAAGTAAATTTCTTCAACTTTTCCGACATTGACTCCGCGATAACGAACGGATGCTTCCGGGTTCAGGCCGGATACGGAACCGCCAGCGGAGACCAGGGAATAATGGTTATGATTGATATTGTCGCGGCTAAGCCATTTGACAGCCATAACGACTGCCACACCCAGAAAGAGCACGAACAGGCCGGCAGCAAATGCGTGCGCTCGATTCTCCATCAGATTCTCTTGTGGTTATCCCAAAGTTACCCGACCTGCTCGCGGTTTTCAGCAAGCAGTTGTTCAGTCAGATGAGGGGTGATGATTTGCAGAAGCTGGGAAAAAATTTTAGGGTTGCCAGCCACCACCTGCCCGCTTTGCATGTAATGTCCGTTTCCTTCCAGATCGCTCACCATGCCACCTGCTTCCAGAATAAGCAAACATCCGGCGGCGATATCCCAGGGCGCCAGCCCGGTTTCCCAGAAGCCGTCGTAGCGTCCGGCTGCAACATAGGCAAGATCCAGTGCAGCTGAACCGGGACGACGAATCCCCGCTGTTTTCGGAATCATATCTTTGAACATGGCCAGATAGGCTTCCATGTGGGTGAAATCCCGGAACGGAAATCCGGTACCGATCAGGCACTCACCTAGCTGTACCCGCTTGCCAACGCGAATGCGATGGTCATTGAGGAAAGCGCCACTGCCGCGTGTGGCAGTAAATAATTCATCGCTGACCGGATCGTACACCACTGCTTGCGACAGAACGCCACGCTGCAGCAGCGCGATTGAAACGCAATATTGCGGAAAGCCATGCAAAAAATTGGTAGTGCCGTCCAGGGGATCAATAATCCATTGATATTCCGGCTTGTTGGTATTGCCGCTGGCGCCACTTTCTTCTGCTAGAATCGAATGATCAGGATAGGCATCCAGCAGTATCCTGATAATGGCATCTTCAGCGGCCTTGTCTACCTCACTGACAAAATCACTGTGAGCTTTACGTGAAACAGTCAGCCGATCCAGATCTTTTGAGGCTCGATTAATGATGCTGCCGGCCCGGCGAGCTGCCTTGACCGCAATGGTAAGCATGGGATGCATGGCGAAAAATCTACTTTAGAAACAAGTGACTGGAAAACTGTTATTTTAATATGAATCCCGCCTCGCCGCTCGATAATGTCCGGATTGTGTTGAGCCATACCAGTCATCCGGGTAATATCGGCGCAACTGCCCGTGCCATGAAAACCATGGGGCTCAGCAAACTTTATCTTGTCAACCCCAAATTTTTTCCGGATAGCGAAGCGGATGCGCGTGCCTCCAATGCGCGCGACATTCTGGAGGCGGCACAGGTATGTGACAATCTGACAGCAGCGTTGGGTGATACTTTTCTGGCTGCAGCACTGACTGCCCGTCGGCGAGATCTGCCACATCCTGCGTATAGTGCAAGACAGGCGGCAGCGGAACTTGTTCAGCATGCGCGTCATTATCCGGTCGCGTTATTGTTCGGGCGGGAAAGTGCCGGGCTGACTGCCGCAGAAATCAGCCATTGCCAGCTGACAGTGCAAATTCCGGCTAATCCTGATTATTCCTCGCTTAATCTGGCTGCTGCGGTGCAAGTCATGGCGTATGAATTACGCATGGCACTGGAAGAGTCCGTTACAGAACCGTACCCTGCTCCCCATTTGCCAGAGGCTGCCAGCTTGCAAGAGATCGAGGGATTACACCATCATCTGGAACAGGTTATGATCCACAGCGGATTTCTCGATCCGGAGCAGCCCAAACACCTTATGCGCCGGATGCGCCGCCTGTTTGCGCGCACCCGGCTGGAGAAAGAGGAAGTCAATATTTTGCGTGGACTGTTGGCTGCGGTTGATCCGCGTCGCCCGTTCAAAAGCTGACTTTTTCAAAGGCTCCTTAATTCGGTGCAACGGTGGTTTTGAATGACTGACGCTCTGCCAGTTTGTCAGCCAGCCGGACGAGATTGGGGTAAGTAGCGCGCCATTTGACTTCAGGAAAGCGTATATCCAGATAGCCAAGTGTGCAACCCAGTGCGATATCTGCCAGTGTCATGGCTGCGCCTGCACACCATGCCTGATCACCCAGATCCGCTGAAGCAGCCTGCAATCCCTGGTTGATTTTTTTCTGCTGACGTTCCATCCAGTCCTGGCTCTGCTGTGATTCCGGGCGTTTGCGTTCAAGGTAAATAGCCACGCAGGCATCGATAATGCCGTCGGCCAATACCTCCCAGCGTTTAACCTGCAGTCGTGCTGTTCCTGAAGCCGGAATCAGCGGAATTGAACCGGTGGCTCCATGATCATCCAGATATTCAACAATCAGGCGTGAATCAAACAGGATAAACCCATCATCCAGAATAAGCGCAGGTACCTTACCTAATGGATTAATCTGGGCAACTTTGGTATCAGGACCAAATGGCGGGTCGTTGGTAAATTCATAGTCGATGCCTTTTTCAGCGAGTGTGATGCGTACCTTGCGTACATACGGGCTGGTAAATGATCCGATGAGTTTCATGGCAGTGTCCTTTTTTATTGTAAAAAATATCGAGCCATCATTCTATCTCAGTCAAAGCGGGTGAGTGGGCTATGCTAAAATCGCTGCCTCACAAATGAATAGCCTGATTCAGATAACCTTAAGTATTGATTGATGAATATCCCGACTCTGCTTGCTCTTTCCCCCCTGGATGGCCGTTATCAGCAGAAGGTAACTGCTCTGCGTCCTTTTTTCAGTGAATATGCGTTGATTCGTAAACGGGTATATGTGGAAATCGAGTGGTTTAAAGCAGTTACAGGCATTCCGGATTTAACCGGAAAGGCAGTTTTGTCTGATGAAGCGATTGCCTGTCTGGATGCGTTATACAAGAATTTTTCTGTTAATGATGCAGCTGCTGTCAAGGCGATTGAAGCGCGTACCAATCACGATGTTAAAGCAGTGGAATACTGGTTGAAAGAGCAGTTGGCAGAGCATCAGGAAATCGCAGCACTCTCCGAATTTTTTCACTTTGCCTGTACGTCGGAAGATATCAATAATCTGTCGCATGGCCGGATGCTTAAGTTGAGTCGGGAGCAGGCAATGCTTCCCGTGCTGGATGATATTATCCGGAAACTGGCTCTCATGGCAGAAGAGCTGGCAGATATTCCCATGCTGGCACGTACGCATGGGCAACCGGCCACACCGACGACGATGGGTAAGGAAATCGCCAATTTTGTTTACCGGTTGCGTCAGGGACGCGAACGTCTTGCAAGCACTGTGGTCTCGGGGAAGATCAATGGTGCGGTGGGAAATTACAACGCACACATGGTTGCCTTGCCGGGTTTTGACTGGGAAGCGTTTGCCCGTTCCTTTGTCGAAAAGCTTGGGCTCACCTTTAATCCCTATACAATCCAGATCGAAACGCATGATGGAATGGCCGAGCTGTTCGATGCTTATGCCCGTATCAATACCATTTTGCTGGATTTGAATCGTGATATCTGGGGCTATGTTTCGCTGGGTTATTTCCGGCAAAAAACCAAGGCTGATGAAGTGGGCTCTTCCACCATGCCGCATAAGGTTAATCCGATCGATTTTGAAAATTCAGAAGGTAATCTGGGTATAGCCAACGCGCTGCTTAAACATTTGAGTGAAAAACTGCCGATTTCACGCTGGCAGCGTGATCTGACTGATTCAACCGTCCTGCGTAATATGGGGGTGGCGCTTGGTCATACTTTGCTGGCTTACGATTCCTGCCTTAAAGGACTGGGTAAATTGCAGATTGATGCAGCACGCCTGGCAGAGGACCTGGATCATGCCTGGGAAGTGCTGGCCGAACCAATTCAAACAGTGATGCGTCGTTATGGTGTACTCAATCCTTACGAACAGCTTAAAGCATTGACACGTGGCAAAACCGGTATTGATCACGCCACGTTACAGCAATTTATCGCGCAACTGGCTATTCCTTCCGCTGAAAAAGAACGTTTGCTGCAGCTTTCCCCTTCGAGTTATACCGGCTTGGCAGCGTATCTGGCAAAAAATATTAATAACTGAGAAATCTCTGCAAAACTATCTGCGTTGTCATTTTTGCATTGGACTGACTGCCTCGCTAACGTTTTGTAAATGTTTCTGATTTACCTCGCTTCCGATCTCGCCAGCCTGAAGCTGCGCAAGAGCAGTGATCTTTTTTACGATTCGGGGTTGAAAAGAAAAATATCGTCCCAATATCACCGGCACCGTTACAGGAGGAATCTATGCAAGAGTCACATAATCAGGAATCTATTGAGGAACAGAAATTGCCGGGAGCGGATGATGTATTGACAACGGGCTATTCTGACACAGCAGGTCATACTGAGAACGCCGGAGAAGAAGTGGTGCCGGATCTTGAACAGCAGCTGAAAGAAGCTGAGATCAGAGCTGCCGAACATCATGATGCCTGGTTACGTGCCAGGGCCGAAAATGAAAATATCCGCAAGCGTGCGCAAACGGATATTGCCAGTGCACACAAGTATGCTATTGATAATTTCGCAACGCAGCTGCTGGCAGTGATGGATAGTCTGGATGCTGCGCTGGCAGTGGAAAATTGCACTGTTGAGAGTTTGAAGGATGGCGTGGAGCTTACGCGCAAGCAACTTGTTGCAGTTTTCGAAAAATTCAACATTGGTATCATCAATCCTCAGGGAGAGAAATTTGATCCACATCAGCATGAAGCCATGTGCACGGTGGAATCGGACCTGCCTCCCAACACCGTTACGCAAGTCATGCAAAAGGGATATGCATTGCATGATCGGGTGATCCGGCCTGCTATGGTTGCGGTTTCCAAGGCAAAGAGCACTTGAGATTTTCAGGAAAACCCTTATTTCATGTTGGCAAGATAAATTTCAACTTTTAAAGGACATACTATGGCAAAAATAATTGGCATCGATCTTGGAACGACCAACTCGTGCGTTGCCGTTATGGAAAACAGCAAACCCAAGGTCATCGAAAATGCTGAAGGTACAAGAACGACACCGTCGATTGTAGCTTACGCGGAAGATAGTGAAATTCTGGTAGGCGCATCCGCCAAGCGTCAGGCGGTTACCAATCCGGAAAATACGCTGTTTGCGATCAAGCGGTTGATTGGCCGTCGTTTTGATGAAGATGTGGTGCAGAAGGATATCAGTGTGACACCGTACAAGATTGTGCGTGCTGACAACAATGATGCATGGATTGAAGCACGCGGCAGAAAGATTGCCCCTCCGGAAGTTTCTGCGCAAGTGCTGATGAAAATGAAAAAAACGGCTGAAGATTATCTGGGTGAACCGGTAACAGAAGCCGTGATTACTGTGCCGGCCTATTTTAATGATTCCCAGCGCCAGGCAACTAAGGATGCCGGACGTATTGCCGGCCTGGAAGTCAAACGTATTATCAATGAACCCACTGCGGCAGCGCTTGCGTTTGGTCTGGATAAAAAAGAAGGAGATCGCAAGATTGCGGTCTATGATCTGGGGGGGGGGACGTTCGATATTTCAATTATCGAAATTGCTGAAATTGAGGGTGAACACCAGTTTGAAGTACTGGCAACCAATGGTGACACCTTCTTGGGGGGTGAGGATTTTGATTCCAGAGTCATTGGATATCTGGTGGATGAATTTAAAAAGGAAAGCGGCATTGATCTGAAAAAAGATATGCTGGCACTTCAACGACTGAAAGACGCCGCTGAAAAAGCCAAGATTGAACTGTCTTCCAGTCAGCAGACAGAAGTAAACCTGCCGTACATTACCGCAGATGCTTCCGGTCCTAAACATCTGGCGGTCAAAATTACCCGTGCCAAGCTGGAAAGTCTGGTTGAGGAGCTGATCGAACGTACAGCAGGGCCATGCCGCACAGCACTTAAGGATGCGAATCTGTCTGTTTCTGATATTGATGACGTAATCCTAGTGGGGGGACAGACCAGGATGCCAAAAGTCCAGGATAAGGTTAAGGAAATTTTTGGCAAGGAACCACGTAAGGACGTTAACCCTGACGAAGCAGTTGCTATTGGCGCGGCAATCCAGGGCGGGGTGTTGCAGGGCGATGTCAAGGATGTACTGTTGCTGGATGTCACACCTCTGTCATTGGGAATCGAAACACTGGGCGGGGTCATGACCAAACTCATTCAGAAAAACACGACTATTCCGACCAAAGCTCAGCAGGTATTTTCAACAGCGGAAGACAGCCAGACAGCCGTCACCATTCATGTGCTGCAGGGTGAGCGGGAAATGGCTTCCGGCAATAAGAGTCTGGGCCAGTTCAACCTGACCGATATTCCTCCGGCTCCACGTGGCATGCCACAGATTGAGGTGACTTTTGACATCGATGCCAACGGAATCTTGCATGTATCAGCCAAGGATAAAGCTACCGGCAAGGAGAACAAGATCAAGATCCAGGCGAGCTCCGGGTTGTCCGAGGATGAAATCCAGAAAATGGTGAAAGATGCCGAGGCGCATGCGGAAGAAGACAAAAAAGCGCTGGAACTGGTTAACAGCCGCAATCAGTGTGATGCCATGATTCACTCTGTCAGGAAATCGCTGACCGAATATGGTGACAAGCTGGAAGCGGATGAAAAATCCAAAATTGAGGTGGCCTTGAAAGATGCCGAGGAGGCGCTTAAATCCGGAGACAAGCAGGCGATTGATGCAAAAACCCAGGCACTTACCGAAGCTTCGCATAAACTGGCTGAGAAGATGTATGCCCAGGAACAGGCTCAGGCAGGACAACAGACGGATGCCGGATCAACTGCTGGTCAGTCTGGTGAAAAACCGGTTGAGGGCGAGGTTGTCGATGCCGAGTTTGAGGAAGTTAAGGATAAGAAATAACAGATCGGGTAATGGATCCGGTAGTGGCGTGCACCAACTATCGGCCTGAAAAGTAAACGCAGGGAAAAAGGGAGGAAAAACACCGCTCTTTAACCCTGCGTTATACATTTAACACTGTAAATTGAGTGAATTTGGCTCGGTAATCTCGGGCACGGGTGTTGAATTTATGGCAAGCAGGAATTTTTATGAGTCAACGTGATTATTATGAGGTACTCGGTGTTGGCCGAGATGCAGACGAAAGCGAACTGAAGAAAGTTTACCGGAAGCTGGCAATGAAATACCACCCGGATCGTAATGCCGGTGATGCCAAAGCAGAAGAGCGATTCAAGGAAATCAAGGAAGCCTACGAGGTGCTGTCTGATCCCAACAAACGGGCAGCGTATGATCAGTTTGGACATGCCGGGCTGAATGGTGGTATGGGCGGTGCCGGAGCGCAGGGCTTCAGTGATGCGTTCAGTGATATTTTCAGTGATTTATTCGGGATGCGTGGCGGAGGGCGTTCCAATGTCCACCGTGGCGCGGATTTACGCTATAACCTGGAAATTACGCTGGAGCAGGCTGCACGTGGCACAGAAACCCAGATACGTATCCCCAGACAGGAAATATGTGATACCTGTCATGGCAGCGGCGCAAAACCTGGTACCTCGCCTAAAACTTGTCCGACCTGTAATGGTCACGGTCAGGTTCGTATGCAACAGGGTTTCTTTTCCATTCAGCAAACCTGCTCGCATTGCCAGGGGAGCGGCAAGGTGGTTTCCGATCCCTGTAAGGATTGCCGTGGAACCGGGCGGATCAAGCGCCATAAAACCTTGTCAGTCAGAATTCCGGCGGGTGTGGATGAGGGTGACAGTATTCGTTTGACGGGAGAAGGTGAGGCAGGGGTAAATGGTGGGTCTGCGGGTGATCTGTACGTTGTTATTCATCTTGCCAGCCATCCTGTTTTTCAGCGGGAAGGTAATCACCTGCATTGTGAAATTCCGATTAGTTTCACTGTGGCGGCGTTGGGTGGGGAAATTGAAGTACCTACGCTGGATGGACATGCACGTATCAAAATCCCGGTCGGAACACAAACCGGAAAAATTTTCCGCTTGCGCAGCAAAGGAATAACCGGTGTACGCAATCAGTCAACGGGTGATCTGCTTTGCCATGTGGCAGTGGAAACGCCTGTTAACCTGACTGCGCGACAAAAGGAACTGCTTGAAGAATTTGAATCTATCAGCCAGAAAGATGATTCGCACCATCCGCGTGCCAAATCCTGGATGGAGAAAGCACGCGAATTCTTTACCGAGTAAAACTGCTTTTGATCACCGGCGGCAATTTTCATAAGTTGTGTGTCGCTGGTGATCGACCAAACTGCTATCCGGTTTTTACTACCTGATCGATAGCTGCTTTTTCTGTATTTGCTGTATGCAAATGTACGTCCATCTGCGGAAATGCAATTTCAATACCTGCTTCTGTGAAATGCCGGTTAATCAGCATGTGCAGTTCGTGTACCAGTTGCATTCTGTCTGATAACTGGCCGGTGAATACCCGTAATTCAAAATTCAGTGTACTGGCACCAAATTCCAGAAGGAATGCAGCCGGTTCAGGATCGCGCAGTACCAGAGGATGATTGTTCGCGATCTTCAGTAACAGCGTGCGCGCTTTGTCACAATCGGCATCGTAGGCGATTCCGATCGGAATGACTACGCGTGTAATCTGGTCACTCAGCGTCCAGTTGATCAGTTGCTGTGTAATGAATATCTTGTTGGGCACGATGACTTCTTTGCGATCACTGTCAATCAGGGTGGTGGCGCGGATATGGATTTTGCTGACAGTCCCGCTGATGTTATTCAGTGTGATTTTGTCGCCGATACGAATAGGGCGTTCAAACAGCAGAATCAGGCCGGATACAAAATTGGCGAATATTTCCTGTAGCCCGAAACCCAGACCGACACTCAGTGCGGCAGCCAGCCACTGGATATTTGACCATTCCATCCCCAGCTTCTGCAGCGTTACCATGAACCCGATAATTACAATCGAATAGCGGAGCAGGGTGGTTATAGCGTAACCGGTACCAGGATTCAGGGATAAGTGACGCAATACCAGTAACTCAAGCGTGCCGGGCAGGTTGTGTGCCGCGATGGTGGCCAGCGTCAGAATAATAATTGCCACCAACAGGGTTTTGAGCGTAATGGGTTGCAGGATGACTTCCCCATCCATTTCCACCGAAGTACGCCAGATAATAATTTTGTCCAGAAAACTGAATGCCGGCAGTACCTCTACCCAGATAAAGCCCAGGCCGGTAATCAATAGCGCCCAGATACTGATTTTTAAGAGTGTGGCTGACTGTTTGCTGATCGTTTTAACGTCAATGTAGTTTTCATCCAGCAGTTCCGTTTCGCTTTTATTGGATGCTGCGCGCTGGGCCTGTATTTCTTCCCGTTTCTCGATTGCCCGCTCAAACGCAATCTGTCGCTGAATAATGAGCAGACTGCGAAAACCTGTGAAGAAGATTAATCCGCAAAAGATTGTCCAGCTGATCGACTGGAATATCAGCAGATATTGATAGATTGCTGCAAAGTAATAGCCTATTGCCGCCATGATGATCATGCCAAGCTGCATGATGAACAGGAGCGTCATCCATAGCCTGGGGTTAAGCATCAGGTTGAATGACTCATTGCGATACAGTGCTTTGCCTGAATGCGTTATTGCCATCCAGCCGGATGCAAAAATTGCAATGGTCAGGCACAGCAGCATAAAAGCCAGACGGCCGAAGCCATTGCGTACCAAGTCATCATCCAGTGCATCAATAAATGCAATGCTGACACTTAGCGCGGTAACAACAGGCGCAAAGTACTGAATATCGCGATACATTTTGCCGGCAAGTTTTTCGGAACATCTGAGCTGACCGGTCAGCATGCCTTCCGGATGGAATAAAAGCAGCAGGAATACCCATACGAATACGGCAATGGCTGCTACTTGCAGACTGATTGCAAATGCATGGCTGATTTCGGTATTAATGTGATGTTGCAAAACAAGTGATGAGAGCTGGAAAGGCAGATACGCAAACCCGGCAATCAGCAGTGCAGATAACAGCATCCCCACCGGGTATAACAGTTTGTCCTGGTTAACCTTGCCGCGCAGGCTGTTTCCGGTCCGGATCCAGGTGCGGTAATCTGGCCAGTAGGTGTAGCGAAAAACAATAAATATCAATGTAAACACTACAAAAATAATGGAAATGTTTTTCCAGGTTGCGTTGATTGCCTTCTCGATTGCCACTTGTGTTTTGCGTGAAGCCAACCAGTTCATGGCTTCCTGGATATCTCCCACAATATCCAGGGAGATGGGTTCTGCATTACGTGTCAGTAGCAGGTTTTCCTTTAGCAGCAGCTTGTGCTGATCAATTTTTTCAATAAGCTGCTGCTGAACGGTCAGATAAAGCTGCAGTTCCTTGATATAGCCGTGCAGTACCTGAATGAACTGGTCTACCATTTGCTCGCGGGATTGCTTCAATTCATGGAATGCTTCGGTAAGCTGCTGATAAGCGGGGGTATTGTCGGATGGCAGATCTTCTCCATTCATTTTCTGCATGAAATAGCTGCTTTCATTCATCATTTGCAGCTTTTCCTGCTCAAACCGGAATCGTTCCAGTTTGGCGCTGTTTAACTCTCTTTCGGTTTGCGCCACATCCGGTTCGATCATGATTTCCTTAAACTGTTTTCTGACTTCTGTTCCCAAAGCAATGTCCTCTCCCGTGAGCTCAAGTCGCTGCTGCAATGCGGTGTAACTTTGGGTAATAAGGGAAAGACGTTTTTCACTGTTGACTTTGCGGTTGGCTAACTGGGAGGAAAACTCGGCATAGCTGCTGAGTTTCCGGGCCAGTGCCTGGTTATCCTGAGCAAGTTTTTCCAGTCCCAGGTGCTGCCATTTTTTTTCAACGAGCAACTGTTGGGATTTTTCAACGACCTGTTCCGTTTCAGCCTGTTTTCTGCGATTGATTTCTTCTGTCAGTAATTCAACTTCTTGTTCCAGCCGCTGAATACCGGGAATGAGTGTGTGTTTTCTCTGTTGAGTGGCAATTTCAATGGCGTTGGGCAGCACGAGGGATTCCAGCTCCAGCATGCGTATTTTGTCAGTCAGTGCCTGCAGTTGGGCATCCTGATAATCTTCCAGCGCATCGAGTATTTTTTTGTCAGCCACTTTCTGCGTATCAGTGGAATTTTCCGAGAGCGCAGTGCGTGTCGCATTGGCAGATGTTATTTCCTCACGAATTATTATGGTGCGCTGGCGTAACCTGGCAATTTCAGCGGTCAGTTTTTGTTCCTGGTTTTGCAGATCGGATAAATTGGCTTGTGCAGTGACATGGTGCTGTTCTAATTCTTCCGCAGAGAGTTTGGCCAGTTTGTCTGGTGTAATGGTAGTGGTGTTGAGTGGTTTATCGCTCTTTTTCAGCGCTTTCAGCTGTTTAGGATACTGTTCCAGCTGGCGGGAATAGTTATCTGTTTTTTTCAGGTATTCCTGATGATCGAGTAATAACTGCTGCTGATCGTTATAAATCTCGAGCAACCGTTTTTTTTGTGCCGTCTCCTCGCCACTTCCCAGCACACCAATTTTTGTTTGAATTGCCTGAAGTTCCTCATCCAGCTCATTGGCGTATCCGTGGCTGATGTCCAATATAATGAGTAACAGAAAAGCAGTAATGCAAAATAATTTATTCATGTATTGATCGTGATGGAGAGGAACCTGCTGAATAAACAGTGATGTACTTTCAAATATGAAATGCAGTGTCTGATTGAAAGAATACCCGACCAGGAAGCAGGAATCCAAATCGTTTTCCTGAATGATTGTTCAACTGCTCATTACGGTATCATTCAAATGATGACATCAGCTTTTCTGGTTGCTTGAGAGCAAGCGAGTGGCCGGGAGATTTTCAGTGTTCGTGCGCTATCCTCGGGAAACGGCTTCTGTTCAACAGATGATCAGTAAAAGATTGGCGCAAAAGTTCCTTGCTATTTGTGAAGTTAAAAATTATGGTAATGTTTTATGCTGATATCGTATCGGTAAAAAGGTACGGTGCATCATAATAACGCGCCAGACATTGCTGGTAGTCATAAGGGTAAAGGGAGAAATCGGATTCATGCTGGATAGAGTACGTTGTACAAATAACTGTTTTGTGGCTGATTTGTTACGCATATGATTTTAGTTACTGGCGGTGCTGGTTTTATTGGTGCCAATTTTGTACTGGAGTGGCTTGGCAGGAATGACGAGGCAGTCATTAATCTTGATAAGCTGACTTATGCGGGTAATCTGCATAATCTGGACAGTGTGCAGGGACATGTTCGCCATGTTTTTATCCAGGGAGATATCGGTGACGATATCCTGATCAAGCGTCTGCTGACCGAATACCAGCCGCGTGCAGTGGTGAATTTTGCTGCCGAATCCCATGTCGACCGTTCCATTCATGGCCCGGAAGATTTTGTTCAAACCAACATTGTTGGTACTTTTCTGCTTCTGGAAGCAGTACGTGCTTATTGGAACGATCTTGAGGATGGCGCAAGGCAAAATTTCCGGTTCCTGCATGTTTCCACTGATGAGGTGTACGGCACACTGGCGCCGGAAGCGCCTGCTTTCAGCGAAACGCATCGTTATGAACCCAATAGCCCTTATTCAGCCAGTAAAGCCGCATCGGATCATCTGGTACGAGCGTATCACCATACCTACGGTCTGCCGGTGTTGACGACCAACTGCTCCAACAATTACGGGCCTTATCAGTTCCCGGAAAAATTAATTCCTCTGGTGATCAACAATGCCCTGCGGGGTAAGCCACTGCCTGTTTACGGGGATGGCATGCAAGTACGCGATTGGCTGTATGTGACAGATCATTGCGGTGCTATTCGCCGTGTGCTGGAAGCCGGGCAGGTGGGTGAAGTGTATAACATCGGCGGCTGGAATGAGATGCCCAATATTGAAATTGTGCGCACTATTTGTGCCTTGCTGGATGAATTGCATCCGCGTGATGATGGTACAAGTTATGTCACACAAGTTGCGTATGTGAAAGACAGGCCCGGCCATGATCGCCGTTATGCCATCGACGCCCGTAAAATTGAACGTGAACTGGGCTGGAAACCAGCTGAAACTTTTGCGACGGGTATTCGCAAAACCGTGCAATGGTATCTGGATAATGCAGCGTGGGTGACGAATGTTACCAGTGGCGCGTACCGCGAGTGGGTGGCTAAACAGTATACAAATACAACTGCATGAATATTCTGCTGTTTGGCAAAAACGGCCAGGTTGGCTGGGAGTTGCAGCGCGGTCTGGCAGTATTGGGCCATGTGACGGCGCTCAGCCATGATAGTACCGGGCATTGCGGCGATTTTGCCGATTCGGCGGGAATCAGACGTACCGTACGGACACTCAAACCCGCTATCATCGTTAATGCCGCTGCATATACGGCAGTGGACAAGGCTGAAAGCGAGCCGGATCTGGCTCGTCAGCTCAATGCCCTGACCCCTGGTGTACTGGCTGAGGAAGCCGCTCAACTTGGTGCATGGCTGATTCATTACAGTACTGATTACGTGTTTGATGGTAGTGGTAACCATCTCTGGCTGGAAACGGATCAACCTGTTCCTTTATCGGTATATGGCCAAACCAAGCTGGAAGGAGAGCAATTGATTCAGGCGTCAGGCTGCCAGCACCTGATTTTGCGTACATGCTGGATTTGCGCCGCGCGTGGCGGTAACTTTGTCAAAACCATTCTGCGTCTGGCGCAGGAGCGTGAACGCCTGACAATAATCGACGATCAATGGGGGGCGCCCACGGGAGCGGATTTGCTGGCTGATGTAACAGCACATGCTATTCGACATGTGCAACAGTATCCGCAAGATGGCGGTTTGTATCATTGTGCCGCCAGTGGCGAGACCAGTTGGCATGCATATGCAAATTATGTATTGACTCAAGCCAGGCAAATCCAACCAGCGTTATCATTCAAAGCAGCTGATGTTATTCCTGTTCCCACCAGTGCGTTTCTCACCCGCGCACAACGCCCGCATAACTCACGGCTGGATACTTCCAGATTACAGTCCACTTTTAATTTGATCCTGCCGCCCTGGCAGCAGGGTGTAGTGCGTATGCTGCACGAAATTTTGTGATTTCAGGAAGATGAATATGGCTCAGCAGCGCAAAGGCATTATTTTGGCCGGTGGTTCCGGCACACGGCTACATCCGGCTACGCTGGCGCTTAGCAAGCAGTTATTGCCGGTGTACGATAAACCCATGATCTATTACCCGCTGAGCACTCTGATGCTGGCAGGTATTCGTGAAATTCTGATTATTAGCACACCGCAAGATACGCCACGTTTTGAACAGCTGCTGGGTGACGGCAGTCAGTGGGGATTGAATTTATGTTATGCCGTACAGCCCAGTCCGGATGGTCTGGCACAAGCCTTCTTGATTGGAGAGCAGTTTTTGAATGGTGCTGCCAGTGCGCTGGTATTGGGTGACAATATTTTTTATGGACATGATTTTCATGTTTTGTTGAGTCATGCCCATGCGCGGGAACAGGGAGCCAGTGTTTTTGCTTACCATGTGCAAGATCCGCAACGTTATGGCGTTGCTGAATTTGATGTTAATGGCAAGGTTTTGTCACTGGAAGAAAAACCTGGAAATCCTAAATCCAACTA
>JACTML010000085.1 GCA_014584635.1 Nitrosomonas eutropha
CACGGTTTACGCCAAACTGGTGCAAATGGCTCCGGATAACCCCCGGTTTCTAAGTGATTACGCCGATATGCTGGCGATGACAAGCAATGGCAGTTTGCAAGGTAAGCCAGCAGAGTTAATCAGCAAGGCACTTGATATTGACCCGAATTATCCTAAGGCACTGGCTCTGGCCGGCACACTTGAATTTGAACGGGAGAAATTTGATCAGGCAGTCACTTACTGGGAACGCCTGCTGAATGCTATCCCCGCTGAGGCAAAGGATTCTGAATTTTATAAATCGGTAAGTGACAGTATCGCTCAAGCCAGATCTCTGGCTATGGGAAATGGGAGCGAATCTGTTCCTGTGCAGCTGGCGCAAAATTCAGGTGCGGAGAGCGATGTACCTGCGCAATCAGCAGTTGCTGAGCAGCAAAAGACTGCTGGTGATGATGTTCCCAGTGTTTCAGGCAGGGTGACTCTGGATGCCTCGCTGGCGGAAAAGGTTACGCCTGACGATACGCTTTTCGTTTTTGCAAGAGCCAGTCAGGGTCCCAAAATGCCTCTGGCTATTTTGCGACTGCATGTTAGCGATCTTCCGGTTACCTTCAAGCTTGACGACAACATGGCTATGACACCCGCGATGAAACTTTCGAGCTTTCCGGAAGTAGTGGTGGGGGCGAGAATCAGTAAAACAGGACAAGCTATTCCTGTCAGTGGTGATCTTGAAGGACACAGCGCTCCTGTCAGGATAGGTGAAGAAAATATTTCCATTACGATTGATCATGTCGTTCCGTAAAAATCTCGTTTGTTAACGAAACAGGTATATTTGCATGATGCAGGCTGATTTGATTTCCGATTTTGAGTTGAACGCCACGAGCGGCAGGCAGTTTCGGTTGTCGGATGTAAAGAGCAAGTATCTGGTTGTTTTCTTTTATCCAAAGGACGATACGCCGGGTTGTACGAATGAAAGCCAGCAATTCAGGGATCTGTACCCGGAATTTGTGCAAATGGACTGTGAAGTGGTTGGCGTTTCTCGTGATAATCTGGAGTCACACGAGAAGTTTAAAGAGAAATACAGCTTGCCCTATGATTTATTGAGTGATGCTGATGAAGTCGTGTGCGAGCTGTTCGATGTCATCAAGATGAAAAATATGTACGGCAAGCAGGTGCGCGGGATAGAGCGCAGCACATTCATCCTTGACCGAGCGGGTAAGCTGTACAAAATGTGGCGAGGTGTCAAGGTTCCGGGACATGCTGAGGAAGTTCTGTTGTTTATCAGAACCTGTTCAACATCCCACTGAAGGATGATTGCTGCGTTGAAGAAGAATGTGAAGTTTAAAGTAACTGAATTAATTCTGTAACTTCAAGGCAGAAAATGCCTGATTGAATCCAGCTCCTGAATCAGCTCGTTATAGGCAGCATCCAGTCTGCTACGGGAGAATGAATTGATTTCAAGCCCTTGTACAACTGCTCTCTTGCCGTCTTTGCAGATTACCGGGAAGCCATAAATGACGCCTTTCGGTATTCCGTAACTACCATCAGACAAGATCCCCATCGTGGTCCAATCCTCTTCTCTGGTGCCGAAAATCCAGTTGCGCAGATGATCAATGATAGCGTTAGCTGCACTGGCTGCACTGGATAAACCGCGTGCTTCGATGACTACGGCACCCCGGTTCTGTACAGTGGGAATAAAGTAATTTTCAATCCAGGTCTGATCCTGGATAAGGTCAACGACTTTGGTATTACCAATTTCAGCATGATATAAATCCGGGAATTGAGTGGATGAATGATTTCCCCACACGATCATTTTCCTGATAGTGCTGACTGGCTGATTCAGCTTCATTGCAACCTGAGATAATGCCCGATTATGGTCAAGCCGGAGCATGCCTGAGAAATTTTCAACCGGTAAATCCGGAGCATTCATCATGGTGATGAGGGTGTTGGTGTTGGCTGGATTTCCTACAACCAGGATTTTTGCGTTGCGTTTGGCCACCTGATTCAGAATTTTGCCCTGATTTCTGAATATTTCACCGTTAGTTTGCAGCAAATCCTTGCGTTCCATCCCTTTACTGCGAGGACGGGCGCCAACCAGTATTGCGATATCTGCCTGATCGAATGCTACTGCCGAATCGTGCGTGGCAATAATTCCGGCCAGCAGTGGGAAGGCGCAATCCTGAAGCTCCATGATCACGCCGTTCAATATCTTTTGGGATTCCGGGATATCGAGAAGCTGAAGGATAACAGGCTGATTACTGCCCAGCATATCTCCTGCAGCGATTCTGAATAACAGACTGTAGCTGATTTGTCCTGCTGCGCCAGTGATGGCAATACGAACGGGTGAAAGCACCAAATTCTGCTCCTTGAGTATTTGATATATTTCCTGACAGGAAAAGAGAATTGGTAAAAACGATTACCGGGAATTATACCGATAAACTCAATTGACAAGAAAGGTAAGTATCACCCAGACTGCAGCTTTTGTATTAAAAATTGGCATAACAGGCGGAGTATGGATTGTTATGTGCTCCTGCATTTATTGTACAAATTGATTGGAGGTTCAGTTACTCGTGCATAAGTTTGATGTAGTAATCATTGGTGCGGGAAGCGCTGGCTTATCTGCTCTGCGTGAGGTAAGAAAACGTACCGATAATTTTGTAATTATCAATGATGGGCCATGGGGTACTACTTGCGCGCGGGTCGGGTGCATGCCTTCCAAATTGTTAATTGAAGCTGCCAACGCTTTTCAACGGCGTTTCAGTTTTGACGAGTTTGGGATAACAGGGGCGAATCAGTTGGGACTGGATGATGTAAAGGTCATGCAACGTCTTCGCAAGCTGCGCGATGATTTTGTTGCCAGTACAGTTAAAACGACTGATGCGCTGGGTGAGCGTGCAATATCCGGGCGCGTCCGTATCCTGTCACCCAATCGGGTGGTGGTTAATGGGGAAAAATTTAATACGCGCAAGATCATCATCGCAACCGGTTCTCGCCCTGTTATTCCTTCAAGCTGGCCTGAACTCGGCAAGCATTTGTTGACAACAGATACCTTGTTTGAATTGGAAACATTGCCAAAAAGTGTGGCTGTTATTGGTATGGGGCCGGTTGGTCTGGAAATGGCTCAGGCATTATCCAGATTGGGTGTCCGTGTAACGGGTTTTGGATCGCGCAGTTTCATAGGGGGAATAAGTGATTCATTTATCAACCAGACAGCGGTAAAGTTGCTGACAGAAGAATTTCCGCTTTATCTTGGCAACAGGGCCAATGTTGTCGTGAATTCAGAGAATAACGCGATTACCGTTCGTGCAGGAGAAGTTGCGGTTGAGGTGGACAGTGTGCTGGCAGCCTTGGGGAGACAGCCCAATATTGATGATATCGGGTTAGATGCACTGGGTGTGTCGCTTGATGAAAAAGGGTTGCCATCAATAAATCCGGTTACTCTGCAGATTGAGGATTTGCCGGTATTTCTGGCCGGGGATGCCAATAAGCGTTTTCCTATACTGCATGAAGCTGCGGATGATGGACATATTGCCGGCCTAAACGCGACAAGCGATGAGTTGATTTGCTTTAAGCGTCGGGTGCCGCTGGCGGTTGTATTTACTGATCCCAATATCGCCATGGTTGGCCAATCCTTTTCTTCACTTGATCATGAAAACATCCTGACGGGGGAGGTTTCCTTTTCCAATCAGGGCCGGGCACGTTCAGCCCAGCTTAACCGTGGTGCTTTGCGTGTGTATGCAGCGGCAAATAATGGGCAGTTGCTTGGTGCGGAAATGTGTGCACCGGCTGGAGAGCATTTCGCTCATCTTCTTGCTCTGGCAATCAGTCAATCTTTAAGTGTATGGGATTTACTGCGCATTCCGTTTTATCATCCGGTACTGGAAGAAGGTTTGCGTACTGCACTTCGTGATTTGTCATCCAAACTTCCGGAACACGGTCAATCGGATCTGGCAACTTGCGGTTCTTTTAATTCTGAAGCGCTTGATTAGTCTTTTGTATTGTTGTGCTGCGTAGTGTGTCGTCAGCTGAAACTGACAAGTTTCGCAAAAAACACCCTGAATACAATTGGACCGAAAAGCTGTGAGGGGAATGCTGAATAACTGGAATGGTGGCGAATCAGGGATTTGAACCCCGGACCAACGGATTATGATTCCGCTGCTCTAACCACTGAGCTAATTCGCCATATATCTGAACGACAGAGCGCGTATTCTGCCTTTTGCGCGAAAGGTAGTCAAGGCCGATTGTTTTTTATATTTTGGAGCTGAAGGAGGTGTAAGTTTCCTGCGCTCGATATTGTTGGCCTTGGAAGAGGTATTTTTAAAACCTGTTTGAGAAACGAAATCCAGACGTGCCCAGTAGAAAATCCTTTGTAAGATGCGTCTTGTAACCTCCCGCGAGCAT
>JACTML010000058.1 GCA_014584635.1 Nitrosomonas eutropha
ACAACAGCGGCGGCACCAGCACCGCCATTCACAGCTACGGCCCGTATGGTGAACCCAACATCGCCACCGGAACACGCTTCCGCTATACCGGTCAGCAGTCGCCTTCGTCATCAACGCCTGCGCCAAACGGATCATCGGCTGAAGGGTCTCCGGCCGCATGACGAACTGCCTCAGATTTCATTAAACCGTGTCAACTCTACTGCCCGCTTTCAGCTGATGGTAGTTTAGTTTCACGCAGCAAATTTTTATCCCTGCAATGGAACATCGTGTTATTTTCTGCTTTGTTTTTCTGATAAATAACCGGAGATCCGTTTGGAAAGCCACAGCATTCCCCATCTGAGAGAGATCATTTTATTTTTTGCTGCGGCGGGTATCGTCGTGCCGTTTCTGCATCGCCTGCGTATTAGCCCGGTGCTGGGTTATCTGATTGTCGGCGGTATCATTGGCCCTTACGGGCTGGGGTTGTTTACTGATGATGTTCCCTGGCTGTCCAACATGGTGATCAGCGATTTACAGGGTGTGCAGACACTGGCCGAGCTGGGTGTTATTTTCCTGATGTTCATGATTGGCCTTGATCTGTCGCTGGATCGTCTCTGGGCCATGCGGCGCTGGGTATTTGGGCTGGGCAGCTTGCAGGTTCTGGTTACGGCGGTGGTCATCGGGGCGATTGCTCGCGGATTCGGCAACAGTCCGGGAGCTTCAATGGTACTGGGCGCCTGTCTGGCGCTTTCGTCAACGGCAATTGTTATGCAGCTGCTGATTGAGCGGCGTCAGCTGGCAACGCCGCTGGGACGCTCCAGTTTTTCCATTCTTCTCATGCAGGATCTGGCGGTGGTACCTATTTTGTTCCTGGTGGGCGTATTGGGGGCAAAAATGGATGATGGTCTGGAGCTGGCTCTGGTTTTCGCGCTGGGCAAAGCTGCTCTTGTCATTGTCGGTATTTATATGATCGGTCGCATGGTGGTGCATCCCTTGTTTCACATGGTGGCGCGTGCGCGCAATGTTGAAATGTTCATGGCAGCTACCTTGCTGATGGTCATCGGTTCTGCGTCAATTACCGGCCTGGCTGGCCTGTCCATGGCTTTGGGTGCTTTTCTGGCCGGGTTGCTGCTGGCAGAAACCGAATTCCGCCACGAGATAGAGGTCAATATCGAGCCTTTCAAAGGGTTGCTGCTGGGTCTGTTTTTCATGTCGGTAGGGATGGGGATTGACTACCGTATTGTCGGGCATGAAGCACTCTGGATCAGCGCGACTGTGCTGGGTTTGTTCCTGCTTAAATCGGTTATTACAGCTTCACTGTGCCTCATTTTTGGCCTGCCGCGCCATACTTCTCTGGAGGCCGGCCTGTTGCTCGGGCAGGGAGGGGAATTTGCTTTTGTCGTGGTTGGTCTGGCGATGACGCTGAAGCTGATTCCGGCCGATCTGGGACAGTTCATGCTGATTGTGACGGGCCTGACCATGGTCGTGACTCCGCTGGTAGCGCATACTGCCGGTCGTCTGGCGGCCAGACTGGAATCCAGAGCGACTACCGTTTTTCAGGAAGGTGATCTGGAACAATTGGGGGAGATTGAAGGGCATGTCATCATTGCCGGTTACGGACGGGTGGGGCATATTCTTGGCCGCACTCTGGATGCGGATGGCATTCCTTTTCTGGCACTGGATACCAATCCCAATGGAGTGGCTCATGCCCGCAGCCAGGGCAAACCCGTCTATTATGGAGATGCATCGCGTCTTGAAATGCTGCGGCGAGCACATGCTGAAACTGCGCGTGTTCTGGTGCTGACCATGGATGATGCCGAAGCTGCAGAACATGTGGTGCGGGTTGTACATTCAGAAATTCCGCAACTGCCCATCATTGCCCGCGCCCGGGATGCGGACCATGCTTCCCTGCTTTATTCGCTGGGTGCCCAGGAAGTCATTCTGGAAACGGTTGAGGCCAGTTTGCAGTTGGCTGGGCGCACTTTGCAACTGGTTGGAACCCAGGAAGATATCATTCTTCGCCGAATTGACACCCAGCGTCAAATTGAACTGGAAACGATTCACCATTCCTGAGCCGCTTTCCGGTGATATGTGACAAAGCCGCGAGATAATCATCTGAAAACTGTTCACCGGAAATTTCCAGTTGGCAATTATGTATAAAGAATCCTCCCTCTGTTTATCACAATATTTTGAGCGTATCGGCTATCAGGGTGCGGCGGAAAATACGTTGCAGGTGCTGCATGCACTGACACGCGCGCATACGCAGACGATTCCGTTTGAAAATCTGGATGTTTACCTCAAAAGGCCGATCCGTCTGGAAACAAATGCTTTGTTCAGCAAACTGGTGCTGGCAAAGCGCGGCGGGTATTGTTTTGAGCAGAATGGTTTGTTTTTACAGGTGTTGCTGCAACTTGGATTCTGCGCCCGTCCATTGGCGGCACGTGTGCGTTTGCGGGTGGCTGATCGTTCAGAAATGCCCGCGCGAACCCATTTGTTTATTGCTGTCTGGCTGGGTGATCAGCAATGGATCACGGATGTTGGCGTGGGCGGGTTTTCGTTAACGCAGGCGTTATTGTGGCAGGAAAATCTGGAACAGGTTACACCGCATGATCGTCGCAGACTGGTTTGCGAAGATGGCCGCTGGTTTCATCAGGTATGGGTGGACGATCACTGGCTGGATATTTATGAATTCTGGGGTGAGCACATGCCGCTCAGCGATCAGAAAGTAGCAAACTGGTATACCAGCACCTGCCCGGAATCAAGTTTTACCAAACAGATTATGGCGGCGCGTGCGCTGTCGGATGGTGGTCGCATTTCACTGCTGGATGGAAAGTTTACGCATCGCTATCCGGATGGCCGAACTGATGTGCATCAGGTAGCGATGGATGGGTTAAAGAATATTTTGCGGGAACAGTTTGTCATACGCTGGCCGGAAGATTGATCAATCTGCTGAACCGGCAGCTAAATCACCGATCGCGCTGACATAACCTCCCTTTACCCGAATGGCCATTAAATACGAGCAGCAGCCGGAAAACCCGGAAATATCCTCTTTTCAGCATTCAATAAGACACTTTGCGCTTGGGTTCGGATTGATACTGATTGCTTTCAATCTGCGCCCCCTGTTTGCCAGTCTTTCTGTCCTGTTGTCTGACATGCTGCATCAGCAGGTGTTGACCTCAACACAGGCGGGCTATCTGACAACTTTGCCGGTATTGTGTCTCGGTATTTTTGCACCATTGGCACCCTGGCTGTCACAACGCATAGGAAACAAACGTTCCCTGTTAGTCGTCATGCTGTTGCTGACTGCCGGAACAGCGATACGCGGTCAAGGCAATCTTTTCCCGCTGTTTCTCGGTTCGGCCATGGCGGGTATGGCAATTGCCATTGGCAATGTTTTGCTGCCAGCCATCGTCAAGAAAGAATTCCCGCACGCCATCGCGTTAATGACCGGATCGTACACCATGGCATTGTGCGCAGGTGCTGCAGCTGCAGCAGCGGGAACCTTGCCTCTGGTCAAATGGCTGGATACTACCTGGGCTACTGGTCTGGCGCTGTGGGCGTTGCCGGCAGGGGTTGTGCTGCTGTTGTGGATTCCCTATGCAGCCAGATCGGAGCGTGCGCAGCTCAGCAAACAATCGCGGGTGACAGGCTTGTGGCGGGATGCGCTCGCCTGGCAGGTAACATGCTTCATGGGACTGCAGTCTGCGCTGGGATATAGCATATTTGGCTGGATCGTTCCTATTTTGCATGATCGCGGGCTGGAGGAAATGCAAGCCGGATTAATATTGTCCGTTTCCATTATCGTGCAACTGATCGCCTGTTTTGTGCTGCCGTCACTGGCAGTGCGCTGTAAAAACCAAAGTTTAACCAATGTGGTATTGGCGCTGGCTGCTGCAATCGGTTTTCTGGGTATGCTGTTCGGTCCGATCGAATGGGTGTGGGAATTCAGTGTCCTTCAGGGAGTAGGACAGGGTGGCCTGTTTGCTCTGGCACTAACCGTAATTGTTTTGCGTTCCCCCGATGCCCGTGTTGCAACTCACTTATCCGGGATGGCGCAGAGTGTTGGCTATACGATGGCAGCACTGGGGCCTTTACTGATTGGTGTACTTCATAGTTTGACCGGGAATTATGCCGCCAGCGGCTGGTGGTTTACTGCATTGTGCCTGGGAGCCGCTGTCAGTGGCTTGAAGGCAGGGCGAGCTGTGCTGGTGTTGTCTTCGCCAAAGTTGAATCCCTGATTTGCCAAATTATGTGCCCATACAACTTGCAGTATAATCAACGGTTTTGGATGAGAGGCTGCCATGGAAGCTGAACAGATTAATGCGCTAACCGGACAACTGGATGATTTACGGCAGAGAGGTAAGGTCTTACGGAGGTAT
>JACTML010000018.1 GCA_014584635.1 Nitrosomonas eutropha
ATCCAGTCAGGAACTGCATCAGTTATTTGAACGCGCCGGCAAGATTGCAATACCGCATTTACAGTTCACCCCGGATGCGATTGAACAACTGATTGGACAAGCCGATGGAGATGCACGCCGTCTGCTGAACTTGCTGGAGCAAATACAGCATGCTGCAGAAATTGAAAACCCTCCAAAGATCGATGCAGATTATTTAAACCGGGTACTGACACGCACTGTACGCCGGTTTGATAAAGGTGGCGATGCATTTTATGACCAGATTTCAGCACTGCATAAATCTATTCGCGGCTCTTCTCCCGATGCTGCACTTTACTGGTTGTGCCGCATGCTGGATGGCGGGGCTGATCCGCGTTATATCGGCAGAAGGCTGATCCGTACTGCGACTGAAGATATCGGGCTGGCTGATCCACGCGCATTGACACTGGCTCTGAATGCTTGTGAAGTATTTGAACGGCTGGGCAGCCCAGAAGGTGAACTGGCACTGGCTGAAGCGGCGCTCTATCTGGCCTGTGCGCCCAAAAGCAACGCCGCTTACGTCGCCTATAAACAGGCACAAACCTTTATCAAAAAGAATGGCTCTTCTCCGGTGCCCATTCATTTACGGAATGCGCCCACAAAATTAATGAAGGAACAGGGCTATGGGCGTGAATATCGATATGCCCATGACGAACCGGAATCTTATGCTGCCGGGGAAAATTATTTCCCCGACAGCCTCTCCACCCCCCGGTTTTACCGACCAACTCCCCATGGTCTGGAAGCCAAAATAGGAGAAAAACTCGCCTATTTACGCATGCTCGACGAAAAAGCAGGAAAAAGGCGGGATTGATACAACAGTGTTTTCAGGAGATCCGCAGCAGGTCTACTGCAGTACACCATCTACCAGTTGCAGCACCCTATCCGCACGGCTGGCCAGTTGCATATCATGCGTGACAATAATTAATCCCGCATTGGCTTCGCGATTCAGTTTCAGCATAAGATCAAACACTGCTTCGGCCGTGTGCCGATCAAGATTCCCGGTTGGTTCATCCGCCAGTACACAGGCCGGCCGGGTCACCAGTGCGCGGGCAATGGCTGCCCGCTGGCGCTCACCACCTGACAGTTCTGCCGGGGTATGGGTAAGCCGATGACCCAGGCCGACCTGTTGCAGCATTTCAGCGGCTTGCTGCATGGCCTCTTTTTTAGGCATACGCCGAATGAACAACGGCATGGCTACATTTTCCTGGGCGCTGAACTCCGGCAACAAATGGTGAAACTGATACACAAAGCCAAGCGCACGATTACGCAATGCACTGCGCTCCGCCTCGCTGATAGTGGTGAATTTCCTGTCCAGCAACAGCACTTCTCCACGCGTCGGCTTATCCAGTCCTCCCAGCAAATGCAGTAATGTGCTTTTGCCTGAACCTGAAGCACCAACAATAGCCAGCATTTCACCTTCATTCACTTGCAGATTAATGCCGTGCAATACCGGAATCTCAAGCTCTCCCTGAAAAAAGCTTTTATATAAATCCCTGCAGGTGATAATCGTTCTACTCATAGCGCAATGCCTCGGCCGGATTGACTTTTGACGCACGATAGCTGGGGTAAAGCGTAGCCAGCAAAGTCAGGATCAGCGAAACAACGGCAACTGTCACAATATCAGCCAGCTGCGGATCAGAAGGGATCTTGCTGATGTAATAAACTTCCTGGGATAAAAACTGGGTATTGGAAATATGCTCGATAAACGCGACCACATCACCCACGTTATAGGCCAGTAATAAGCCTCCCAGCAACCCCAACAGGGTTCCCAGAACACCGATCAGCGCCCCCTGGATAATGAATATCTTCATGATACTGCCGGAGCTCGCTCCCAATGTGCGCAAGATCGCGATATCTGATTGCTTGTCGGTTACCGCCATAACCAGTGTGGAGACAATATTGAAAGCCGCCACCGCAATGATCAGCGCCAGAATCAGTGACAACATGCGCTTTTCGATCTGGATCGCCCGGAAATAGTTGGCGTGTTGTTGCGTCCAGTCCGTGAAATACAAATCAGCGGGCAATATCGCCGCCAGCTCCCGGATGACTTGCGGTGCCTCAAACATATCGTGCAATTTGAGCCGAATGCCGGAAACCTGATTGGGAGCCATGCGATAAAGTTTTTGGGCATCGGACAGATGAATCAATGCCAGCCCGGAATCGTATTCAAAATGTCCGACTTCAAAAATGCCGGTTACAGTGAACTGCTTCAGACGCGGGAGGATCCCGGCCGGTGTAATCTGGCCTTGTGGTGAAATCAGTACAATTTTATCTCCCTGGAAAACATTGAGCGTACGCGCCAGCTCCCGACCGATGACAATGCCAAATCCTCCAGGTGTCAGCTGATCCAGTTTTCCTGCGATCATTTTTTCACCAAAATCAGCCACCTTGTTTTCATCAGCCGGTACTACACCGCGCACCATCACACCATGCACCATGCTGCCGTGGGAAAGCATCCCCTGCGCATCAATATAAGGTGCAGCTGCCACAACCTGTGGATTGCGGACGGCCACTTCCCCGATCTTTTCCCAGTTATACAGACTCCCCTCATAACTGCTGATCTGCGCATGCGACGCCACCCCCAGAATGCGGGCACGTACTTCCTTGTGAAAACCATTCATGACGGACATGACTGTAATCAGAGCAGTCATGCCCAATGTCATGCCCAGTAGTGAGATTAACGAAATGAAGGAGATAAAATGGTTGCGGCGCTTGGCGCGTGTGTAACGTAAACCGATCAAAAATTCATAACTGGACACAAAAAATATTCCCCGGAAAACAAAAAGCAACAGGGGAGAAGTATGACATATCTTTTGGCCGGATTTACGTTACTGATCTGACAGATATGTTTATTGCATATCTGCCGGAATCCGGGTGTTTTTATACCTGAATCAGCTTTAAGGAATCTCTGAAAAACGTTAGCGAAGCGGTCAGTTCAAGACAAAAGTCGGCGAAGAAGCGGCGTTTATACGTGATAAATGAGCATTCTGAGCCGACTTTTAACACAGAAAGGCAACACGCAGATAGTTTGCGGAGATTCCTTAATTACCGCGACGTTGCATCCACAGCAATAATATACTGCCTAATCCTGTCAGCAAAACACTGGCAGGTTCGGGAACAGCACTGGCTACAGCTTCAGAAGATTCCCCGGACGATCCATCAATGGGAGGGTAGTCGGGATTATCAGCATCTTTGGTTGGGGATGCGCCTGAGTCACAAGACACGCAGTCAGGAGGTCCATCATAAAATTCCGGGGGTGAATCTTCCACATCTGACGGTGAATTTGAGTCAGCAGACCCACTCTCACCATCACCAGTGTTATCCACCACCTTGTTCGGACCGTCTTCTTTATCATCATTCAATCTCTGATTCATTCCAGGGCCGGCTGTTTCTTTTTCAGGAGAATTTCCGGATGATTTGTGTTCATCCGTTCCTTCTGATTCAGCAGGTTCCCTCGCAGCCAAGACCGGAATCCCATCTTCCCTTTCTCCATTTCGGGAAGGTTCAGTACTCTTGGGTAACTGACCTGAATCAGATTGTCGGTCAGGGTTGGCACCTGATCCTCCGCCTCCCCCGCCGGGAAAATATCCCCCACCATTTCTGGAACCTGGATTCCTTGCCATTTTGCGACCAGCATGGCCCCCACCCCCAACTCCAGTACCTGCGCTGGTATGGCCAGCGCTGGTACGCCCATGGCCGAAACCCTCTATGGTTTCTCCATCACCATAAATATGATCATTAGCAAAATCGTTACCGATATAACTGTTTTCACCCTCATCAGCAGAATCCTGGCTGGGTGCAACAACAGCAACATCATTCTCAACAGAAGGATTGTTAATATCGCCGGTAATATCAGCTAGCTGCATCTCACTGCTGACGCCCGGCCCATTTCTGCTATAGCCACCAGCGACAGCCCTATCAGGTGAAGCGGAGTGGACATCAGCCTGTTTACTGGTAGCAGATTGGCCCTTTACCAACATTTTTTGCCCGAAAACCAGTGCAGCAACCAGAAATATTCCAACACAAACGATTTGGGTTATTGTCTTCTTCATTTGAGAATTTCCGTAAAAACACAACATGCAAGAATAAATACCAACGAGGCATTTCTAATTCCTGGCGCTGACCTTTCCTGTGCTATCAGGAGCCTGCTGGCTGTAACAGGCACTCTGACCGTGCCGAAACAATCCGATAACGTGCTGTCAGGTGCCTGGACTTGCCTTTGCTGCCATTGCAGCAATAGTAAGGAATGAGTACCTCATCATTAATAATGCAATCTTCGTGCCACAAATATATCTTGTTGATTTGTATCAATAATAATGA
>JACTML010000059.1 GCA_014584635.1 Nitrosomonas eutropha
ATCCGTACCATCGTCTCGGTCGGGTACGGCGGACGCCCGCCCTGCGCACTCACCGGGCGTGGCGCAAGCTCATCCACCTCGGCCGCCAACGACGCAAAGCCGATGTGCGATTCGATGTCGGCCAGCGGGTCGCCCAGCGAGTCGAGCTTCTTGCAGTGATGCTCGTCAGCGAACAGGTCCGTCTTGATAGCGCTACGTGGTTTCATCGGTGCAGCCTGCAGAGTTCAGAACGGCGTAATTCTACCAAAGACGGGCGAGGAAGATGT
This sequence comes from Nitrosomonas eutropha, assembly GCA_014584635.1. Classification (GTDB taxonomy): domain Bacteria; phylum Pseudomonadota; class Gammaproteobacteria; order Burkholderiales; family Nitrosomonadaceae; genus Nitrosomonas; species Nitrosomonas eutropha_B. The sequence continues at coordinate 267 of JACTML010000059.1, forward strand.
TTTTCGAGGCGCCCACTAATTAGAAAAAATCCGGTAAAAATACATTTTCAGATGCAAATTTTATAATTCGCATGGTGTGTGCCTATAATGTCGATGGAATTCACATGTTTTGCATGTGTTTCTTTCCCTTTAACTAAATAAAATAAACCATGTCTGCAGGTATTTCGTCTGCAGAATGATTTTTAACAGGAGAGAAAAATGAAATCGAGTATAGGTTTATCGGCTCTTGTCGGCTTAACCCTGTCATTCCATGCGTTTGGAGGAGGAAACCCGGAATTTGTCAAATTCCCGGAAAATTACACGCAAACTTTTGCACATTACGATACAGCTAATCGCGCCAACCAGACACAACTGGCGAAGTTTTATGCAAACAAAGCTGCTGTGGACAGTTATAAAAATGGTGAAGAAGCTGCTTCCGGCTCAGTTGTCATTATGGAAATCTATGCGCCTAAGAAAGATGCTGAAGGCAAAATCCAGTCTGGCGAAGATGGTCTGTTTGTTATCGACAAACTGGCTGCGGTTGCGGTTATGGAAAAAAGAAGTAATTGGGACAATGCCTTCAAGACGAAAGATCGCTCAGGTGGCTGGGGATTTGCCTTGTACGAGCCAGACGGTAAGGTCAAAGATAATGAGCTGAACTGCGCACAATGCCATACGCCTCTGCAAAAACAGGATAATCTGTTTTCCTTTCAAAAGTTGATCAATTACGCGAAAGAGCACTAAACTGGATCGCTATTCGGCACGCAGGGCGTCTACCGGGTTGAGACGGGCTGCGCGTATAGCAGGAACAACTCCTGCAGCCAATCCGATGAAACCTGATAGCAACAACGCTGCAATTACATAACGCCACGGGATACTGATAGGCAAATCAGTAATCAGTATCCCCAGTAATCTGGCAATTCCTGATCCTGCTACTAATCCGACAATACCGCCTAGTGTTGAGAGTGCAGTCGATTCCAGCAAAAACAGAATACGAATACGCATGGGCGTTGCACCCAGCGCATTCAACAGCCCGATTTCAGCCATTCGTTCCATTACGGTAATATGCATCAGGGTAATCATCCCAACTGCACCCACCAGCAGTGAAATACCTCCCAGTACTGCGACGGCAAAGGTGAGTACGTTCAGCACCGTAGACAATGTGCTCAACATTTGCTGTTGCGGTGTAATGGTAAAATCTTCGCGTCCGTGCCGATCGAGCATAATACGTTTAATATCCTGCATCACCTCTTCCAAAGGAGTAGCGGGCTGATAGGTCATCTGTATTTCCATCACACCTTCCCGATTGAAAATTTCCAGTGCCCGTGCGGTGGGAATATAAACTGTATCATCCAGATCAAAGCCCAGCACCTGCCCCTTGGCAGCCATGACACCGATGATACGGAAACGTGAGCCGCCGACCTGCAACACAGAACCCAGCGGATTGGTATTACCATACAATTCCTTGTGTACTTTTGCGCCAAGTACCGCAAATGCACGCGGATTACGCGGATCATCCGCAGGCAGAAATTGACCGATTGCTACGTGCATGTTGAACGCGCGATCAAAATCCGATCCCTGACCATATACCGTGACACGCCGACTACGATTGTTGCCGCGTATTTCTGCGTTGCCGGTGACAGTGGCGTTGGTATAAATTGCGTGATGCGAGGATTTTAGCGCGAGTGAATCTTCAATTGTTAACAGGCGTACACTGCCGATAGAACCGGTTGAAGCACCACGGGTCCGTATCTTGCCAGGGGTAATGTTGACGATATTGGTACCGAATTGAGTGAATTCAGATAACACGAAACGCTGGATACCTGAGCCAATCGAAGTCAGCAGAATTACCGCAGCAATACCGATGGCAATGCCGGATGCGGATAGCAAGGTACGTGTCCAGTGAGCGGTCAATGTACCTAGCGCAAATTTCAGGGATTCAACCAGATTCATTGTCTGTATAAGAATTTCTAACGTTTGCTGAGCGCATTAACCGGATCCAGCTTGGCTGCACGAACTGCTGGCAATAATCCTGCCAGAGTGCCAGCCAGCACAGCGACCGCGATCCCAGCAAAATTGGCCCAAAGCGGTGGCCAGGCGGGCAATAGTGGATAAGTAAGCCGTAATATCCAGCTGCCTGCCTGTCCCAATATGAATCCGGCCAGGGCACCGGTTAAAGAAAGCCAGATCGCTTCTGCCAGAAAAATATAGCGAATAACAGCAGCCGGGGCACCGATTGCCTTGAGTAAACCGATTTCAGCAGTGCGCTGGCTGACGGACACCAGCATGACGTTCATCACCAGTATGCCGGCAACCGCAAGGCTGATAACCGCAATACCGGCAACCCCCAGTGTCAGTGCGCGCAGGATGCGCTCAAACGTGGCCAGTACAGCATCATGAGCGATTACGGTCACATCGTCTTCACCATCATGGCGCTGGATCAGTGTTTGTCGAATCGCTTCTCTGGCACTGTCGATTTCATTATGGTGGCGTACTTCAATCAGCAATCGAAACAGCGAAGTGGTATTGAGCAGCGTCTGAGCGTGCTGGACCGGAACAATAACCAACTCATCCGAGTTATACCCCATGGATTCGCCCTGTATCGCCATGACACCGGTAACTATAAAACGTCGATCACCCAAGCGGACACGTTGTCCTACTGCATTCCCATCCGGAAAAAATTCCCTGGCAATCTGGGCGCCCAGCACGATCTGGGCACTGTTTTCACCTGTACTTGAAAGAAATTTTCCTAAAGCAAGCTGCATATGGCGAATGGGAAAAATTTCGGCAGTGGTGCCCATCAGTGTCACCTCACGTAATTTTCCTGCAGCAGAAAGCTCGGCTACACCCACATTAAGCGGAGCATAACGATGAACCTGAGGGAGCCTGCCTACCCAGCGTGCATCATCCAGTGTCAGATCTCTCGGGGTTTGTCCCATGACCGCTCCAGGAAAGCTGCCGGCTGTTTCAGCGCGACCTGGCAGAACAATGATCAGGTTAGTACCAATTGAAGAAAATTCATTGACAACATATTGACGCGCACCGTCGCCCAGCGCAGTCAGAATGATGACAGCGGCCACACCCAGTGCCATGGCCAGCATAATCAGAAGCGAGCGGGTAGGGTGGCTGGTAATGGTTTTAAGAGAAAAGCGCAGCAGATCTGCTAATTTCATTGCTCGTCGCTTTCGATTCGGCCATCGCGCATGGCGATTCGACGCCGGGCGCGCAATCCCAGTTCACGATCGTGGGTAACGACAATAAGCGTGGTGCCGGTTCGATTCAGCGCTTCCAGCAGTGCGGCTACTTCCGAACCGATACGGTGATCCAGATTACCGGTTGGCTCGTCAGCCAGCAGCGCAGTAGGGCGCAAGATAGTCGCACGAGCAATGGCTACTCGCTGGCGTTGTCCACCCGATAACTCAGCCGGTCGGTGATGTGCGCGATCACCGAGATTAAATGCCTGCAATGTTTCTGCGATACGCTCTTTGCGTTCTGCCGGGGGCATACCGGTCAGTATCAGAGGGATCTCGATATTTTCAGCAGCGGTTAAACGGGGAATGAGGTGAAACGATTGAAAAACAAACCCTATTTTTTCACGGCGAACTTGCGCCTGCTCGGTTTCTGATAATGCGGTGACGTCCTTGCCATCCAGCAGGTATTGACCGCTGTTCGGTCGATCCAGTAACCCAATGACATTCAGCAGAGTGGATTTACCTGATCCGGAAGCGCCCATGATGGAAACATATTCTCCGGAATCAATTGTCAGATCAATATGATCAAGTGCATGAATCACCTGATCTCCCATGTGAAAAATACGGGTGATAGCCTGGAGCTGTATCATGACTGCGGTGATTTTGCGATCACTTGCGTTCCCGTTTCAATTTTTCCTTCATTGCCGGATAACAATACCTGATCGCCCTCGGCCAATCCTTCCAGAACCTCGGTATAAGCCCAGTTGGCCAAACCGGTTTTCAGTGTTCGTTCCTCTAGCCGGTTATCCTGATCCAGCACCCAGACTTTATTATCCTGACGAATAACCTGGGTGG
>JACTML010000153.1 GCA_014584635.1 Nitrosomonas eutropha
GCGCTGGTTGAAAATTTCTGGGAGACCGGCTACGGCATGCCGTCGTTTACGCTGCTGGGGCCGCGCGTGGTACGTTTTCCCTTTATTTTGCACACTTCCTATCCGCATGAAATTCTGCACAACTACTGGGGCAATGGCGTATTTGTTGATTATCGCAAAGGTAACTGGTCAGAAGGCTTGACCGCGTACTTGGCTGATCATCTGGTGAGCGAACAGGGAGGCAGGGGAGAAGCGTACCGGCGCGATGTGCTGCAAAAATACAAGGATTTTGTCGGCAAGGAAAAGGATTTTCCGATCAGTCAGTTTACCTCGCGCCACAGCCCCAGCACGGAAGCGGTTGGTTATGGCAAAACCATGATGTTGTTTCACATGCTGCGCCAGACATTGGGAGATGAGAAATTTACGCAGGTGTTGCGTGCTTTTTACCAGCGATACCAGTTTCAGCAGGCTTCCTTTGATGACGTGCTGGCAACGTTTAACGCGCAAACCGGCCAGGATTTTTCTGCTTTCTTTCAGCAATGGGTTGATCAGAGCGGCGCACCGGATCTGTTGCTGGAAAGCGCGCAGGCCGAGCCACAAGGCCAAAGGTATCAGCTGACAGCGGTGATTAAACAAACTCAGCCGGGTACGCCGTATCAGTTAAATGTACCCATTGCGATTTATCTGGAAGGAGAGGCGGCTGTCCGACAAATGCAGATCAAAATTGATCAGGCGGTAAATCGTATTATTATGGATTTTCCGGCGCGTCCGGTGCGCATTGATATTGATCCGCAGTTTGATGTGTTTCGTCGCCTGGATAGCCGTGAAATTCCATCTGCCTTGTCACAGGGGTTCGGTGCGGAAAACCCGTTGCTGATATTGCCTGCCAGCGCCAGCAAAGAGCTGATGCGGGCGTATCAGGCACTTGCCGCCAACTGGCAGCAAACACAAACCGGTTCACTGGAGATTGTCCGGGATGATCAATTGCAGACCCTGCCTGCGGATCGTACTGTCTGGATTCTGGGCTGGCAGAATAAATTCAGTAATCAGCTGATCAGTTCCCTGGCAGAACAAGGTGTTGCCAGAACAGAGGAAGGATTGCAGTTGGGCGGCAAACACTGGCAACAGAACAGGCACGCGCTCGTGCTGACAACGCGACAGCCGACTGATCCCGATCTGACGCTGTTATGGGTGGCCGCTGATCAGCCCGCTGCAATCGAGGCGCTGGCCGGAAAATTGCCACATTATCGCAAATACAGCTATCTGGTGTTTGAAGGGGATGAGCTAAATAACGTCAATAAAGGACAGTGGCCGGTTACACGTTCGCCGTTAACGCAACGTATTACACAAAAAGATGATCCAGCCTTTGTTTCAGCGCATGTTGGCACGCTAGCACCGCGCCACGCGCTGGCAGAGTTGCCGCCTTTGTTTTCAGAAAATCGCATGTTGGAAGATATTACTTATCTGGCAAGCGAAGCGCTCAAGGGGCGGGAACTGGGCAGTCCGGAGCTGGATCAAGCGGCTGTGTACATTGCACAACAGTTTCAGCAGGCAGGATTGCGGCCTGGCGGAGGAGAAAACAGCTATTTTCAAAGCTGGCAGCAGGATGTCGGAAAACCCAAAGGCAAGATTACGCTGCGTAACGTCATTGGTATTTTGCCAGGCAGCAATCCGCAGCTGGCTGGACAAAGCCTGATAATCGGCGCGCACTATGATCATCTGGGTACCGGCTGGCCGGATGTGCGCGCTGCCAACCGGGGCAAAATTCATTACGGTGCGGATGACAACGCCAGCGGTATCGCAGTCATGCTCGAACTGGCGCGACAAATTGCAACCCGCTGGCAACCGCAGCGCACTGTTATTTTTGTCGCGTTTACCGGGGAAGAAGCCGGTCTGCTGGGCTCGGCCCATTACCTGGATAATCCACAGCCGGATTATCCATTGAACGGGATTTTCGCCATGCTCAATCTGGATACCGTTGGCCGGTTGGGAAGCCATCCGGTTACATTGTTTGGCACAGATACCGCGCGCGAACTGGTGCATGTTTTTCGGGGGGCCGGCTTTGTTACCGGTATCGCTGTAAACCCCGTCCCCAATGATTTTGGTTCCAGTGATCAGGCAACCTTCATCCGGGCTGGTATTCCTGCCGTTCAATTCTTTGGCAGCGCGCATGAGGACTATCACGCGCCCGGTGACACTGCTGACAAAATTGACACGGGCGGGTTGGTTAAAGTGGCGGCTATTCTCAAGGAAGGTGCGGAATATCTGGCGAACCGGATTGAACCGCTAACGGTTACCTCGAATACGCACTCCTCCGGTTCGACATTTTCTGCAGCGCAAACAGATGTCAAACGCAAAATCAGCCTCGGAACAGTGCCGGATTTTGCCTGGCAGGGGCAGGGCGTGCGTGTGGACGACGTGATTGCCGGCTCCCCGGCACATCAGGCACAGCTGCAGACGGGCGATATTCTGATTCAACTGGCAGAAAAACCGGTTACCAGCCTGAAATCGTACGCGGATATTCTCAAATCCTTGCGAGCAGGGGAAAAGGTGGTGTTGCAATTTAAGCGCGGAGAAGCACTCAAGACGGTCATAATTATTCCGGTTGAGCGCTGATATCAAAACGAAGGAGGAATATCATGATCAGTAAATCGGGAAAAATAGCGGGAATCGCCGCAGTACTGTCAGGATTATCTGCCTGTGCGAGCTATCAGCCTGTTCTGTATCCCAATGCGTATTATCAATCTGTCGGAAGAATGGTGGCAGATCGGGATATCAGAGAATGCAGACAACTGGCTGAATCATTCGGAGCCACGGAAGGAAGCGGCAGTACCGGCAATACCGCCAGAAGAACGGCCATTGGAGCGGGTGCCGGCGCGGCCAGTGGCGCTGTTGGCGGAGCCATTGGCGGCTCTGCCGGACGTGGCGCCATGATTGGCGCCGCCAGCGGCGCTACCTATGGATTGCTATCAGGCCTGCTGGGCTCCGGTACATCACAACCTTCTTCTGCTTATATGAATTTTGTAAACCGTTGCTTGCGTGAGAAAGGCTATGAAGTTACTGGCTGGCAGTAAGAGTAAGGGTTTTCAATCTCTCGCTGGAGGATGTATTGCAGCGTGAAAACGAATAACCCTGTCCCCAAGAAGTGGAGTTATTCATTTTTGATCTTTCTCAAGTTGCTGATAAAAGTGTGACAGCGGTTGCCGCAGAAATTCCTGTTCTGCTGGTGTGGAAACCCGTCCCAGAATGTTGTTTCTGTGCGGGTAACGGCCAAAGTGATCAATGATGGCTTTGTGGCGTAATTCGTAGTGATAGCTGCCTTTTGAGGCAAAGTTTCTGTGCAGCGTTTCTGCCACAACGTGTATCTGCCCGGATTCACTATGCATATATGGCAACAGCAGAAAGCCCCGTTGCTTGATATTCAACTTCTGCAGAGCTCCGGATACGACTGCTTCCTGAGCCAGAACCAGTGCCATGGGGTCTTGCGAAAAAGCCTGTGGTGTATTGCGGTATACGTTGCGTGAAAACTGATCCAGCACGATGATTTCAGCAAGACGGCCTTCTGCGGTCGTTCGCCATGAATACAATTCGGCGGCAGCTGCCTGCTGCATTAAATCAAGGAAGCGCTGACGGATGCAATTATCAAAGGCTGTATCGACAGAGAACCAGAGTTTTTCTCTGGCTTCGTGAAACCAGAATGCAAGAACATCTGTATACGTGATTGTTTCCATAGTGTGATGAGTCATGAAATATTGCCGGTGTGCAGCGGATATGCAGAAAACCGGTAATCGGGTTTTTCCATTCAGTTTGGGTTCAGGCTGAGTGACATAAATTAGCACCATCAGGAATCAGCCTGAAAAAAATAATTCCAAGGAGAGATGCCATGAATGCCAAAATAAAGCAGCTGATCGGTCTATCGTTTACCATGCTGTTGACTGCCAGTCTGGCAGCACCCTCTTTAGTGCACGCTGACAGAGGGCATCGCGATCATGATCATGGGCATGACCGGCATCACCATCATCACGATCATCATAATCACCATGATCATCACCGTCACTCCAATGGACATGTCCACATTTACAATCAGCCGCCTGTTTATTATCAACAGTATTATCCGCAGCCACAATATAACTACTATTCTCCGGCCCCGGTATATGTTGTTCCTCCCCGGGTGAATATGGGAATCAATACCGGAAACATGGATTTTATGTTACGTTTCTGAAGTGAAAGGCGGAAGCGGGTATCAATGAAGTATTGATCCCACTCTCGCCTGATTTCAATTATCGGCGTGCAAGGA
>JACTML010000140.1 GCA_014584635.1 Nitrosomonas eutropha
AGTGATAAAAAGCGACATCCAGCCAGCTGATTTATCCGGTAAATTGCATTTCACGGGGAATCAGGAGATTCAGCAAGGCATAATCAAACTGCAGGATAAGGCGCTGCAATTGAACGTGGATATGGCTTTGGAGCGTACTCCCGCAGCCATTACTATTGAAAAACTTGATCTCGTGCGCGGAGATTCCAGCTTATCCGGTCACGGCGCGCTGCAGCTGGATGAGTCGCAGCCTTTTACATTTGAAGGATTCCTCAAGCAATTTGATGTATCCGCGTTTGCGGATGTGCCGCCTTCCAACCTCAATGCCAAATTCAATCTGGGAGGGCAACTGGCGCCACAGCCTGCCGGCAGTATGGATTTTCAGATTGATCGCAGCCATTTTGCCAATCAGCCAGTGGCGGGCCAGGGGACAGTCGCCGTGTCGCAAACCAGACGAATACAAAGTGATACCCGTTTGCAAATGGGCGATAACCAGCTTTCAATCAAAGGCATGCTGGGTCATCCGCAGGATCGTTTGTCGGTAGTTGTGGCAGCGCCGCAGCTGGCTCAAATTGGTTTTGGTTTGCAGGGTGATCTTCATTCTCGTATTGAATTGAGCGGTCTGATCGATCGGCCAGATGTCGTGTTCGAGTTGAGCTCTGATCGTTTCAATTTTAATCATGAACATCAATTGGCACAGCTGAAAGCCAAAGGCAGTTTGCAGGGCCCGGCGATTCAGCTTGATCTTCAAACAGGCGCTTATCAGCAAAAGAGCGAAACGCTGCTACAGCGACTGGCAGTAGGATTAACCGGCACGCAATCCCGACATCAATTATCAGTCAATAGCCAGATCAACCCGACAACGGAAGCACAATTCCGGGCAAACGGTGGATTAATACTGCATGCCGGAAATCAACAGCACTTTCAGTGGGAGGGTGTTATCGATAAATTGGCGTTGACCGGTGCATTGCCAATTGATTTGCTCACGCAACCCAGCGTCCGGATCAGTCCGGAGGCAGTTACCTTGGGCCAAACGCGCATCAAAGTGGCTGCAGGTGAAATCAACCTGCATGATGCGCATTGGACGCCCAAGCAATGGTCAACACAGGGTGATTTTTCCGGTATTGCTGTGCAGGCTGAAGGGTTGCAGCAGAAGAATGCTGAACCTTTACAGCTGGGGGGGAACTGGCAATTTGCTGCAAATCGGCAATTAACTGGGCATTTACTGGTGCAGCGGGAGAAGGGAGATTTCATTCTGCCAGCGGAAACTCCGCTTGCATTGGGTTTGCAGACGCTCACGGTCAATCTTCAAGCTGAGAATAATGATTTGAATGGCCAATTGATCGTACGTGGTGAGCATATTGGTGACACAACTGCGCAAGTGACGGTGCCATTACAGGCGTCTGGCAGTGCTTGGGAAATTCGGAAAAATGCGCCGCTGCGTGGAAATTTACAGTTAAATCTGCCCGATCTTGCCTGGATCGGTTCAGCGGTGGGCGACAATCTGCACAGTGAAGGCCGTTTGGCAGCACATGCTCAATTGGCCGGGACATTGGAGCAACCGGAGTTACAGGGAAAAATAACCGGCGATGCACTGGCAGTGGCACTGTTGGATGAAGGATTTGAATTGAAAGAGGGTACGCTCGCTGTCGATTTTGATCAGGATAAAGTTTTACTTAAAACCTTTGATTTTTCAGCACCGCTGGAAAAACCTTCCAAGGATAAACTGCTGAAAGGCTTGAAGCTGGCGCAAAAAACCGGTTATTTGCGCGCGCGTGGCGATGTGGATATCCATAGTCAGCACAGTAACCTCACCATCGAGCTGGATCATTTACCGCTAACGCAACAGGAAGACCGCTGGGTGGTGGTATCCGGTAACAGTTTGATTGGTTTCAAGGATGAGATACTGGATATCACCGGTAAAATTATGACCGATGTTGGTTTTATCAAACAACCGAAGGGTGGAATGCCCGGATTGGCGGACGATGTGGTTGTGGCGGATAAAACAGATACCGAGCCGGAGGCGCAAAAAGCGCAAAAAATAAATCTGGATATGACACTGGATTTGGGGGAGCGCTTCTTTTTACGTGCCTCCGGGCTGGAAGGACGGCTGGCGGGTCAATTACATCTGCGCAGCGAACCCGATCAACTGTTGCGCGCAGTCGGGACCATTGCCACACGTGATACCCGTTTTGAAGCCTATGGTCAGCGGTTGCAAGTGCGGCGCGGTATCGTCAATTTTGATGGGCCGCTGGATAATCCGGGGCTCAATATTCTGGCTGTTCGCACCAACCAGCAATCAAATACAAGCGCTGATTCCTCGGAAGTATTTGATCAGCCTTCGCAAGATAGCAGTGTGAATGCTTTGGCGGTACGCGAAGGATTACGTGTTGAAGCTGGTGTAGAAATTACCGGGACCGTGAAACACCCTAAAATTAAACTGGTTTCGCAACCGGATGTACCTGATTCTGAAAAACTATCCTGGATTGTGCTGGGACGTTCTCCTGATGCGGGCGGGCTGGACAGCGCGTTATTGCTCAGCGCGGCCAGCAGTATTCTGGGTGGATCAGATGAAGGGGTGCTGGACAGCATTACCCAAGGATTGGGCATTGATGATTTCTCGATTCGCCAGAAGGAAGGCGGCGGGTTGGCTGATCAGGTGGGAACGGTGGGCAAGCGGCTTTCATCGCGCGCTTACCTGAGTTTCGAACATGGGCTGACTTCTGCTTCTGCGGGTGTGGCCAAACTCACTTACAGCCTGTTTCCCAATGTATCTGTTGTAACTCAGGCAGGCGATGATAGTGCAGTAGATCTGTTTTACAACCTCCAGTTTGACTAAGGAGCTTCTGCAAAACCATCTGCATTACCATTTCTGCGTTAAAAATCGGCTTAAATGCTCATTTGTTACGTATAAATTCTGCTTTTTACTCGGTGCCAGCGCCTCCCCTTCGAGCCAGCCTCACAGTTGTTCGCTGCGCTTGTGTCGCCAATTTTTGCCTTGAACTGGCTGCCTCGCTAACGGTTTTCAGAGGTTCCTAATCTGCCAGGTTACTGAACATCTCGATAACTTTCAGTTGTTTCTTTAACTGATGTTTGGGAACCATCAGGTCGGCGAGTGTATAGCCATCAAGTACAGTCATAAATGCTGCAAGCGCTTCCGCGATGATTGAGCGCAGCACACAGCTGTCACAAATTACGCAGGTGTTTTGCTCGCTGAAGCATTCGACAATATCCATCGTGGATTCGGTGTGGCGGATGACTTCACCAATATTGATCATTTCGGGAGCGCGTGCCAAACGGATACCACCGTGCTTCCCGCGCATCGTATCCAGATAGCCAAGCTGACCCAGGTGATGCACAATCTTGACGACATGATTACGTGAAATCCGGTAGCAATCGGAGATTTCAGTAATGGTAGATAATTTCTCCCTTTTCAAACCGAGATAAATCAGGATACGCAAAGCGTAATCGCTGTAATTCGTCAGTTTCATGAGATATACCTCCCTTTAGTAAACGAGCACGGAGACAATACGTTTTATGTTTGTCTTCGCTCGGAAAACATGGCCTGCAGGCGCTCAGGTAAATTGTTTTACCTGTTTCCGATAAAAATTATTGACAATTAAACTGATATAAGTAAAATTCGAGCAAAGATACATTTTAAATATATCTTTATCGCTATAGGGAGGAATCTATCGAGTGTTAACGCGGTATTACTGCAGTACCAGGGAAAGTTTTGTGCATCAGAACGCACTAAATATACACTAAAAAGAAAGGACAGGTTTATGAGAAATTCAAATTCGATATTTTCGCATTACCGATTTATCACTGGCGTTATTCTCGGGTTATATGCACTGGTGATGATTCCTGCAACGAGCTGGGCCGATAAACGTGAATTCGAAATGACAATTGAAGATACGCGAATCGTTCTGGTTGGCAAGAGGGATTTTCATACATTTGCCTTCAATGGTCAGGTTCCGGCACCACTCATTCATGTCAAGGAAGGTGACGATGTTACTGTGAATGTAACTAACATGACCACGTTGCCACATACCATTCACTGGCATGGCATGCTGCAGCACGGCACCTGGCAGAATGATGGTGTGCCTCACGCCACTCAGCATGCGATTGAGCCGGGCGATACCTTCACATACAAATTTACAGCAGGGCCTTCCGGTACGATGTGGTATCACTGCCACGTTAACGTGAATGAGCACGTTACCATGCGCGGCATGTGGGGTCCTTTTATCGTAGAGCCGAAAAATCCTCTTCCTATCGAGAAAAAGGTAACCAA
>JACTML010000101.1 GCA_014584635.1 Nitrosomonas eutropha
CCCAGTTCGGACAGATATTTTGCTCCCTGACGCAGGCCATTGACGCCTGTTTGGCTGATAACCGGATTAGGGAACTGACGTTTGAGCGCAACGGATAATATTGGTCGCGGTACGCCATAGATAGGCTGTAAATCATTCAGTACCGCCTCGTAATCTTCAGTAAAAGCACGAGCGGATTCCTGCAATACCCTAAGATAGGTTTTCAATACTTCACGTTGCCGGTCGATCGTGTGTGTTCTGGTGGTAACCACGCAATCTGCCGCTTCAGGGCCCCAGACCGAGTTTGAATCGGTCAGGTAAACAGCGCCCTGTTCAGCGACAACATGTTCAGCATAAGGCTGTGCCAGGGTGCAGACATCCAGTGCCTTGTTAGCAATAGCTTCTCCCATACCGATCATGCTGGGGAAGAAGGTCATGCGGTAATCGTTATAAGATTTACCATGCTGTGACATGGTGCCGTATCCAACCAATTCCAGTGTGTCCAGTCGCAAGGTGCCTACGCGCAACCCTTTCCCCGCTGCGTCGATAAATTCTTCCACCGATTTGACCGAGCCGTTACGCGCAACCAGTTCGATCCCTGCCTGGCCGGAACCGCCGATAATGCGCAGATCGGTGGTGCCGGCAGTGTAGGCCGCAGCTGTCATGGTCCACGGGCTGTGTATCATCTCAAGATTGTTGGCAACCAGCGATTGCATGGCATCGCCCGGGCTGTTGAATTGTGTTAGAACGACGTTTAGTCCTGCCTTGGCAAACTTTCCTCTTACCTTTGCCAGGAGCAAATGGGAAACACACCCTGCCGGTAAATGTCCGACTCGGATAACAGTGCCTCCCGCTGCAGCTTCAGCACGTGTTGCCGCAGCCAGTAATCCGGCACCTGCAGCAGTTATATAAAACATTCCGCATCCGCAAGTACACAGGAATCTGCGTCTGGCCGGGATAAACAAGGTTTGACCTGGCTGATGAGAGGCTGGTGCAGAAGTGCTCCTTTTAATCAGACGGCCAACAATATTTTTTATCATGATTGGAATCTCCATAAAAGTAGACTGGTCGTTCTCTTAAACTGTATTGTAATCAGATTTACTGAAAAAGCCAGTAAAGATTGTTATTTTGACTGGAAACAGGAAAAAAGCGGGATAGTTGAGTGGCAGCAGGTGTTGTTCGCCTGTCTGCCGGATTATTGGCTGGAAGTGTCTGATATTTTTGCGCCATAGTGTGTGCGGTAGGCCTCTATGGCGGGGATATGGCGGGTAAGATCCTGCTGCGTGTGCAAGTAGGCAACGATATCATCCAGTGTGATCAGAGAAATAACCGGAATACCGTATTTGTTCCTAATTTCCTGCAAGGTCGAGTGTTCATTTTCACCTTTTTCCATACGATCCAATGCGACCATAATGCCGCATGGGGCTGCTCCGGCAGCGTGAATCATGGTGACCGATTCTCCGACAGACAAGCCTGCTGATATAACATCGTCAACAATCAGGATACGCCCGGCCAGTGGCGCGCCGATAATGTTGCCGCCTTCACCGTGATCCTTGATTTCCTTGCGGTTGAAGCTGAAAGGATAATTGTATCCGGCTTCGGTAAGGGCGATGGCAACGGTACTGACCAGTGGAATGCCTTTGTAGGCAGGACCAAACAGGGCATCAGGGCGAATTTCAGAAGTCAGAATGGCCTGAGCGTAGAACTGCCCTAACTGCTGGAGCGAGCGTCCATCATTGAACAGGCCAGCATTGAAAAAATAGGGGGAGGGGCGTCCGGCCTTGGTTTTGAAATGACCAAAGCGCAGAACATTGCACTGAAGAGCGAAGTCAATAAATTTTTGCTTAAAATCTGTCACAAGTAGTGGATTGCATCTAAAAATCAATATTCCATAAGAATATTTTTTGAGTGGGAGCTACCGTAGCTCAAGGTAATTCTGGTCGGTAATTTTGCTCCACTCCTTCGCCTTTCCCAGAAAAGCTCTCTGGCTTTCAATTACTTCCTGTGCCAGAGGGGATTTATCAGCAACTTCCTGCAGCAGTTCGTTATTGGCTTTCTTGAAAGCCTGGAGTACATCGTCAGGAAAGGTGCGAATATGGATGCCGTGTTCTTCTCGCATTTTTTCCCAGACGAGGGCATTACGATAAAAAGATTCTGACAGCATATCAAGTGAAGCTTCCTTGGCAGCGACTGCGATAATGGTACGAAGATCTTCCGGAAGGTTATCGAATTTCTCTTTATTGACAAAAAGGTGAAGTTCGGCGCCCGGTTCATGCCATCCGGTATAGTAATAAGGCGCTATTTGCTGAAACCCCATTTTTTCGTCGTTGGCCGGACCCAGCCATTCAACGGCATCAATGGTGCGGCGCTCCAGGGCGGTATAAAGTTCACCCGGTGGAATGTTGACCGGCTTCATGCCGACTTTTTCCACTACTTCGCCGGCATGTCCGGGAATGCGCATTTTCAATCCCTGCAGATCTTTCAGTGAGAGAATCTCGTTTCTGAACCATCCCCCCATCTGAATATGCGTATTTCCGGCTGGAAAAGCGACAATATTATGGCGCGCATAGACTTTTTGCAGCAGTTCCAATCCTCCACCGTAGTAATACCATGCGTTCATCTCGGTGGGGGTCATGCCGAATGGGGTGGTGGTGAAGAATGTAGTGGCCGGATCTTTGCCTTTGTAATAGTAGGAAGCCGTGTGCCCCATTTCATATGCGCCGATCCGCACAAAATCAAAAACTCCCAGGGCCGATTTATGGCGACCGGGTGCATCGACCGTGATATGCATTCGCCCGCCTGACATTTTCTCGACATTTCCGGCGAAACGTTTGGCTGCATTGTGCAGCATTGGCGTTCCTTCCGGCCAGGACATAGCCAGACGCCATTTATAAGTGGCGTCGGCGTTGACCAGCGATGGAAATGAAAAGATCAGAAATATAAGGAAGAATGTGCGGAAGCGTATCCGGAAGTTCATTTTATTCTTTTGATTTTTAGGAGGTAACGGGTGTGGCTATGTTTTCCTGGTTTTCAAATGTGAGAATCGCTTTTTCATCTTCACCGATATCCACGGTTACCTTGCCGCCATTTGCCAGTTGCCCGAACAACAATTCATCAGCCAGTGCGCGACGGATAATATCCTGAATGAGTCGAGCCATGGGGCGGGCGCCCATTAATGGATCGAACCCGTGACTGGCCAGATAATTACGCAAGTTGTCCGTAAAGGTAACATCCACTTTCTTTTCCTGTAGCTGTGCTTCGAGCTCTATCAGGAATTTGTCAACAACGCGCAGGATAATGGCTTCATTTAGAGGTGCGAAGGAAATAATGGCATCCAGCCGGTTACGAAACTCAGGCGTGAACAGCCGTTTGATTTCGATCATTTCATCTCCGGATTTCGCGTGTTTCGTAAATCCGATCGCTGTCTGGGTGAGTGTGTCAGCGCCGGCATTGGTTGTCATGATAATGATCACGTTGCGAAAATCAGCTTTGCGTCCATTGTTATCCGTTAACGTGCCATAGTCCATAATCTGGAGCATAACGTTAAAAATATCGGGATGTGCTTTTTCTATTTCGTCAAATAGCAAAACGGCGTGCGGCTGTTTGATAATCGTTTCGGTCAGTAACCCTCCCTGATCAAATCCGACATAGCCTGGTGGCGCACCAACCAGTCTTGAAACTGCATGACGTTCCATATATTCGGACATATCAAAGCGATGCAGAGGAATGCCAAGTGTATAGGCAAGCTGGCGGGCAACTTCGGTTTTTCCTACTCCGGTAGGCCCGGAGAACAAGAAAGAGCCAATGGGTTTGGTAGCGTTGCCCAAGCCGCTGCGTGCCATTTTGATCGCAGCAGTAAGTGCATCGATAGCGGCATCCTGGCCAAAAACGATGGCTTTGAGGTCACGATCCAGTGTTTTGAGCTTGTTGCGGTCATCACTGGAAACATTTTGTGGCGGTATTCGCGCAATTCCGGCGATAACATGTTCGATTTCCTGTTTACCAATAATTTTTCGCTGTCTGGATTTGGGAAGCACCCGTTGAGCGGCGCCAGCCTCGTCTATGACATCAATTGCCTTGTCCGGCAGGTGACGATCGTTAATGAAACGTGCTGACAGTTCCGCGGCGGCTGCTAATGCAACTTCGGTATACCTGACGTTATGGTGTTTTTCATAACGGGATTTCAGTCCGCGCAAAATCTCAACAGTTTCACCGATATCCGGCTCGGAGATGTCGATTTTCTG